>JAITBE010000120.1 GCA_031283755.1 Spirochaetaceae bacterium | reverse complement strand
CCGGTTCCGGGTTTAAAGGCTCCCGCCTCTTTCCATTGGGCATAGATCCGGTCTTCAAAAACCCTGGGATCAAAGGCCTTTTCCAGTTCAATCGCCTTCATCGGGTCTCCTTATGCCTGAATAATACGGTATTTTGGGAAAGTGTTCAATCACCGGCACGGTTTTGTCAGCAATTCTCAGTTTAAAATAACCCAAGAAGCAATTTGACCACGAACCACACGAACAGATTTACCGAACTTAAGAATGAGGGACCACCAAGGCGCAGAAGGGTTGCCGCGTTACTAGAGGATGAACTTATCACTTATTAACGACACACCGGACTTGACAAATCCCCGCCCCGGTATTATACCTCTTTTAAGAAAGTTATCGGAGTGTTAACGTTCCGGGGCTGTCAAAAATCTTTTTACGGAGGAGAGTTATGAAAAAAACAGGAATAATACTGCTTGGCATGGCAATATTGTTGGTTCTCGCGGCGGGTAATGTCTGGGCAACCGGCAGTCAGCAGGCGGGTAATACGGTTTATGTTTTTGGGCCGACTCCGGATCACGGCTGGACCGGATCCGCGGCGCGTTTTGCGGAGGAAAAGATCGCCCAGCTCAACGCGGCGGGCGGGAAATATACCTATGTATTCCGGGCGGCAGGTTCCCCGGACGCCCAGATCCAGCAGATTGAGGCCATGCTGGCGGAAAGCCGGAAACCCGCCGGGGTGGTTATTCAGGCCAGTGATAATATGGTCCAGGCCGCCGTAGAACGGATCGCCCAGGCGAATATCCCCCTCATCCTCTTTGATCGTCTGCTTGACGGGACAAGCCCCCTGATCAGGGAAAAGATGCTTATTGCCATGAGCGCCGATAATTACGCCATCGGGGCGGGCGCCGCGTATTACATGGTGGAGAAGGGTCTGACCCCCGGGGAAGCAATCTGGGAACTTCCCGGAGACAATTCCGCGGTAAGCGTCGAACGGGGCGCGGGTTTCCGGGAATTTCTTACGGGAAAACGCCCCTTTAATGATGATCAGGGACGGCCCCATACCATTGCAGCCAATAAACAATGGACCGATGCCCAGATCCGCAGCGCCATAACATCTTCACAGGTAGCCAACTGGTCCCGGGACAACGCCAAGACTTATTTTGAATCCTACATAACCGGTAAGACCCCCCAGACCATGGCAAAATGGCTGTGGACCATGGACGATGAGTTTGTGATGGGAATTCTGGAATTACTCCAGACCCCGGCCAAGGCCGCGGAGCGGGAAGTATTTGAGTCCACCGTTAAGGTTATCACCGGTTGCGGCGGCCTCACCGCCCTCTATGATGTCATGGGCAGGACCAAAGCCACCGCAGGGAACCAGCTCTATCAGCCCGATGGTGTGGCTATTATGAGCCCCACCTGCCGGCCGGGATTCTTTATTGACGCCATCCAACTGATGGAAGATGCCCTCAACGGCAAGGATATTTCGGTTAATTATACCGATAAGGCCGCGAAACGTTTCCATGAACCGCCCCATCTGGTGGATACGGCAAGCTGGGCGGCGAACAAAAACAACCCCAGCTGGCGCGGATTTGATTAACGGTACCGGCGGCCCAACGCTAAAGGAGCCGTTGTAGTCTGAGTCTTTCACAAAACCAGCCGGGTTTTGTGAAAGACTCTATGAGGCAGTTCTAAAATCATGGTCCTCTGGGATTATGATTTTAGAACTATAACTTTAAAAAACGCAATTTCGTAAGACTTTAACGTGAGAAACTATAAGAACCGGTAATGAAATAACCAATTTTATTTTTGAACCAGCGTATGGAGCGGAATTTTTTAAGCCGTTTCAAAAGGATTTTATGAACGTTCTTTCGATGAAACATATTTCTAAATCCTTTTTCGGGGTGCCCGTCCTCAGCGACGTCAGCTTTGAGGTTGAGGAAGGGGAGGTCCACGCCCTGCTTGGGGAAAACGGCGCGGGAAAGTCTACACTGATGAATATTCTGGGGGGAGTGTATACCAAGGATTCGGGGACTGTGGAGGTGAACGGCGTCAACCTGGAAAACGCTTCGGTAACGGAGTCGGAAAAGGCGGGGGTCGCCTTTGTCCATCAGGAACTGAATCTTTTTAATGATCTGTTGGTTTTTGAAAACCTCTTTTTAGGTAAAGAACTCCTCTATAAGACCCGGACCTTAAACAAACAGGCCATGATCGCCCGTTCCCGGGAATTGTTTGACGACCTGGGGGTGAAGATAAACCCCAAAGCGCTGGTAGCGGATCTGGAGACGAGTCAAAAGCAGCTCTTGGAAATCGCCAAGGCTTTGGATGCCAACGCCAGGCTTATTATCCTGGATGAGCCTACCACCGCCCTGAATACTTCCGAAATCGATCATCTTTTTTCAATAATCAGGCGTTTGCAGAAAAAAAAGATCACCTTTATTTTTATTTCCCATAAGATGCCCGAGGTGTTTACCATCGCGGATCGTTATACGGTATTGCGGAACGGTTTTTTTGTCAAAACAGGCAGGATCAGCGATACTTCCCCCCAGGAGCTTACGGTATCCATGGTAGGACGGGAAGTTTCGGATAAGGAAATATACACCCTCCGTAATCTGGGACAAGTGGTGTTGAAGCTGGATAAGGTTTCCGGTTCCGGGTTTCAAGACATCTCCTTTGAGGTGCATCAGGGCGAGATCATCGGTCTTACCGGTCTTGCCGGTTCCGGAGCCAGCAATTTGATTCAAGCCATGTTCGGGGTTATCCCCTTCAACAGCGGAAATTTTACCATATTTGGGAAAAAAGTCCCTAGTTACAGCATCCACCGGGCCATGAAGATCGCCCGGATCGGCATGGTGCCCTCCAACCGCAAGGAAAATTCAATCCTGCCTTTTATGCAAATATTGGAAAACGAATATGTATCGGAACATACCCTGTCCGGCCGGATACAACATATTTTTATAAAGCAGGAACTGGCAAAATACAACCGGTATAAAAATATGCTGAATATCAAGGCTAGCTCTCACCGGGCCTTGATCACCAGTATGTCCGGGGGCAATCAGCAAAAGATCATTTTGGCCCGGCTTCTCAATACCAACGCGGATATTTTTTTAATGGACAATCCCACCCAAGGCATTGATGTGGGGGCCAAGGGTGAAATTTATAAATTGATCCTGCAGCTTTCTGAACAGGGAAAAACCATCGTGGTGAACACTTTGGAAATACCTGAAATTGAAAAGGTTGCGGATCAATGTATGGTATTTTATCACGGCAGAATTCATGCGATATTGGACAGAAACAGTATTGATGAAACCACCGTCATGCTGCATGCTACCGGAGCGGTACCGCCGGTGGGTGTGGCCCCTGGAGTAAGCGATGAGTAATGAACAGGTAATTATTACCTCCAAACGAGATCATGTGGGGAATCGAATCCTCGGCCTTTGGGAACAATACAACTACGTGGTTATTTTTATCGCCATCCTTATTGCCTATGTGGTGGTAGCCAAAAATCTTACCTGGGGCAGCGTTATGCTGATGCTCAGGCAGAGCGCGGTTATCGGAATTATGGGCTTTGGTATGGCTCTGGTCATTCTGGTCGGAGACATAGACCTCTCCATTGGATCCGGTCTGGTGTTGATTTCGGGGCTTACGGTTATGGTTTTTAACGCTACCGGCAGCATTTTTATCGCCCTGCTTGCCGCTTTGGGGCTCGGCATCGCCGCGGGTTTCTTTAACGGCATCCTGGTGGGGCTTGCTAAGATGCCGCCCTTTATCGTGACCCTGGCTACCATGCTGATCTTCCGGTCCATGGCCCTCTATATAAGCCATTCACGGCTCTATGAGCTTGATCCTTCCCAGGCTTCCTTCAGCTTGTTCCACTATCAGTTCGGCAATTCACCGGTTTTTTCCATACCCATCGTGGGCCTGGTATTTTTGCTGGTGGCTTTTGCCTGTATCTATATGTGTACATCAACAAAATACGGCAAAAAAATCTATGCCCTGGGCAGTAACGCCAAGGCCGCAAAGCTTGCCGGTATAAACACCGAATGGCTCAAGGTTTCCCTCTTTGTCATCTGCGGCCTTTTGGTCGGTTTCGCTTCCTTTATCAATGTCGCCATGAACCGGAGCGTTTCCCCCGCCACTACCGGAGTGAGTTTTGAAATGTACGCCATCGCGGGCATTGTTTTGGGGGGAATCAGCATGTCCGGTGGTAAAGGTAAAGTGGCGGGTATCATTTTCGGCACCCTGTCCTTTACCCTGGTAAGCCGGATAATCGACGCCTTTGAGTTAAGCACGGAGATCAATAATACCGTCAAAGGGATCATTCTCCTCCTGGCTATCGCCCTGCAGATGATCAAAAAACGTTCAAAGGAATGAAGGCCCTGGGACAAGCCTAGGCAAGCAGCCTCGGGATAGAAACGGCCTTCCATCAAAGGGCGCACAGGGTCTTTTCAACTGCGTCGATGATAGTGTCCGGGGTTGAAGCCCCGGCGCTGAGTCCTACCAGGGCATAATTTTCGATTTCTTTGGGGATTTCCCTTTCGTTTTCTACCAGCCAGGCAGGTTTGTTCAGGGATCGGGCGATGGAAAGAAGCCGCCGGGTATTGGCGGAAGTTTTTCCCCCGGCGATGATCACCGCATCCACCTGGGGGCAAAGTTCCTTCAGGGCGTTTTGCCGGTCCTGGGTAGCCCCGCAAATGGTATCAATGGTTTTAAGATCCGGAAACCATTTCCGGATATTCTCCCCTATGGCCCCGTATTCATCGGCGGATAAGGTGGTCTGTCCCAAAAGGGCGGTCTTTGCCTGGGGCCTTTGCCGGTAGAGGTTTTCCGCCGCCATTTCCGCATCCGGAGGATTAGCCGCCACCGCGCAATCCGGCGCGTACCCCTGGATACCTATTATTTCGCCATGATCTTTTTCACCGGCTAAAAAAAGACAATACCCCGCCTCGGCTAACGAGCGGGCCTTCATTTGACTATTCTTAACCCGGGGACAAGTAAGATCCCGTATCCGGGCCCCGGAGGCGAGGAGTTTTTTTTCTACTTGGGGATTTACCCCGTGGGCCCGGATAAGGACCGTTTTTCCTTTAAGATCGCCAAAGTTACCCTCTTGCAGAATCTCTATCCCCTGATCCTTCAAGGTCTCCAGAACCTGGGGATTATGGATCAACGGGCCCAGGGTATATACCGGCGCCTTTGAAGCGGCCCTTGCCTCATCCAGCGCTCTGGTCACGGCCCGGCGTACCCCCATGCAAAAACCTAATACCCGGGCCCTGATTACCTTCACCGGCGGCTTTTTACCCTTTCTTATGCCTTTGATGGTACCGGCAGGGGCTTGGCATTTATTTTTTTTGCCCGCCGTTTAAGGGCCGCATTTTCCCAAAAGCTCGTGAACCCCGAAGCGATAAATATGGTCGAATAGACCCCGGAAACCATGCCTACCAGGAGGGCCAAGGCAAAATCTCGCATTGAACCGGTGGTAAAGATGAAGAGGGAAAGGACCGCCAGCATGGTGGTTACCGTGGTAATGATAGTCCTCCCCAAGGTCTCCGAGAGGGACCGGTCCAGGATATTAATAAAGCTATCCTCCGGGTAAATCCGCCGGGTCTCACGGATCCGGTCAAAAATAACAATGGTGTCGTTTATAGAATACCCCAGGATCGTTAATATGGCAGCAATGGTCGTGGTGTTAAATTCCATCCTGGTCCAGGTGATAAAGGCCACCATAATAAGGGCATCGTGGGCTATGGCAAGGACCGCCCCGATGGCAAATTGAGGTTTAAACCGGATCGACGAATAAATAAGGATCAAGAGGAGGGTAAGACCCATAAGGAGGCCGGCCTGATCGGTTAACTGCTTGGAAAACCGGGAACCTACATAATCGGACCGGGTAACCGCTACCCCCCCGGTGCCAAAATTTGCCTCCAGGGTACTGATTATTTTATCCGCAGGGATTCCTCTACCGTTTATTTCACTGTCCTCCATCCGGATCATAAACCGCCGTTCCTCTTGTAGTCCCAATACCTGAACGGAGACGGTGCCTAAAGGAAGCAGGGCGAGCCTGACATCGTCTATCCTAATGGGAGGAGCGTTCGGGGGAAGATAATGAATCCCATAAGGAACGGAACTAAGCTGAGGATTTCCCTGGGCGCTTTGGATTAGGGATTGGGAAGAGATATTATCCATGGCGGACTGGTCCAACACCGCAAGGCCCTCCACGCCCTTATTTCGGATACCTCCGAGGAGGGAACCAATGGTCTTATATTCAACATAGGGGAATGAATGGGTTATCCCTTCAACGCCGGAACCGGAGATGACGATATAAAAGCCGGAGCGATCCATGGAAACGGAAGCGTTTCCCAACCCCGTATAAGTTAAATTAAAAGCGGTAGGGGAAAACTGTACTTCCTGAATGAGCCCCGCCTGAAAATCAACTCCCAATTCAAATCCGCCCAGAATCACATAGCCGATGATCCCCAGAATTATCAAAACCGTCGATATTATCGCAGCGGGAAAAAAGGCCTTGGAAAAATGTATGACACGCTTCATCCCTTAATCCTCCAACTAACGCTGACCTTTTTACTCCCCAGTACATCCGTACCAAAATCAAAAATAAGCCGGGAGACAAAAAGGGCGGTAAAAACCGAGGAAAACACCCCGATGGCAAGGCTCACCGCAAAACCTTGAATGGGCCCGGAGCCAAGCTGGGAGAGGAACAAAGCCGCGATAAAAGTAGTAATATTGGAATCCATGATAGCCCAAAAGGCCTTGTCAAACCCCGCGTCCACCGCCGCTTTTCGGCTTTTTCCCAGGAGGAGTTCCTCCTTTATCCGTTCAAAGATAATCACGTTGGCATCCACCGCCATACCGATGGTCAAAATAAATCCGGCGATACTCGGCAGGGTCAAGGTAAAGTTAAAAGCCGAAAGTACGCTAAACATCAGATAAATATTGAGGATCTGGGCGATTACCGCGTTAATCCCGGAGATCTTGTAATAAAAAAGCATGAAGACCATTACCGCCACAAGCCCGCCGATAAGGGCATAAAGCCCCTGACGAACCGTATCTTCCCCCATAGAAGCTCCAATGGCCTGTTGGGTTACCACTTGCAATTCCACCGGTAAGGCGGCAGTCCGCAGGGTAAGAGCTATATTATTGGCTTCATCCAAACCAAATCCGGTGAGACGCACCGCTTCCCGGATAGCGGTGGTAATGGTCGCCTGGGATTTAACCCGATCATCCAATACAATAGCCAGAGGCTCCTGTACATGGGCTGAAGTAAGCTGGTAAAAAATTTCACCCCCTGCCGCATCCAACATAAAGGTAACTTCCGGCTTTCCGTCCAGGGAATTCCGCTCCACAATGGCGTTTTGGATGTGATTTCCATCCAGGCCGACCTCTTTTTTTATCGCCGTATACCCGGTAAATTCATCCAGGCCATACCGGTCTTTACCGTAGACCCCCCGGATAACCACATCGGAGGGTATGACAGTCGGATCCAATAGGTTCCCTTCATTATCAAAGGTGGTGGTGGGATGGGAATTATAATAGGCGTTAAAGGCCGTGGCGGCCTCCCGATCCACAATGTGAAAGGCCAAATTACCCTTACCCATGATGATGGAATTGATCCGCTCAGGATCTGCGGAACCGGGGATTTCCACGTAAATCTGATCCGTTCCCTGGCGCCGGATAACCGGTTCGGTAAGACCGAACCGGTCGATTCTACTGTTAAGAACCTCCAGGGCCTGGTCTATCGCCTCAGTCCGGTCCGCTTCGGTTATGGGCCGGCCAAGACGCTCCTCACGGGTAGTCAAATCGGTTTGTAAAACGATACTCATCCCTCCGGAAAGGTCCAGCCCAAGCTGAACGGCGTTTTTCTGGAGTTCCTTGAGATCAAAATACTTTTCCCGGTAATAGGTTTCGATAGCATCCAAGGCTTCCTGTCTTCCCGAAAAAGAAGAGAGGACCGCCTGGGCATCCCATTGGGAAGGAAGCGGGGTTTTAGTATCCTTACGGAGCTTTTTTGCCTGGGTTTCTAAAAAAAACAAATCTTCCGGTACTTCTTCTCCGGCCCGGGCCGCTTTAACCAGTTCCTGTAAATCCGCCCGGGCTGTTTGGGAAGCATACAACTTAATTTGCTCCCGGGAACCCAACGCTAAGGCCTGATCTTCCTTCTTCTCCAGAAAATACCAACGGATGGTAGGAAATAAAAAAACAAAACACACCACCATCGTTATAAGGATGATGAAGAACCGATACCGTTTACTCATGCATCTACTCCAACATAGCGTTTTTATGAATCCGGGCTTTACTCCGGTTTTGCGTCCTGAACTCTAATTTTTTTCCGGAGTTTCCTCTGTCTCATCTTCCGCTTTTGAATCATCCCCGGAGGATTCAGTTTTTTTATCTTCGATCTTTTCTTTATCGGCCTTAGCGGCGGTTACAACCGTGGAAATAGCGCTGCGGCTGAATTCCATCTTGGTGTTTTCATCCACCTTTACCACCACCGAAGACTCTTTTACACTCTGGATTACCCCATGAATACCACCGATGGTAACAATTTTATCGCCCTTTTTAAGGGCCCCCAACATACGCTGGGTTTCTTTTTGCTTTTTATTTTGCGGCCGGATTATGAGAAAATAAAAAATTGCGATAATAAGAGCAAAAGGTATCAGGGTAGTAAAAATATCACCGGGGCTCCCGGTTCCGCCGGAACCTCCCGGAACTCCCATCAGCAAAGAAAAAACAAACATATTCATACAATAACTTCCTTAAAAAACTGAATTGTTAGATACGGTATCACGGTAAGAAGATAATATCAAGGGGCACTAAGAGATACCCCTTGAGCCGGTTTCGTTTCAAAACTCAGATTTTGAAGCTGGCCATAGAAAAACGGTTAAACCCCAAATTAAACCAACCCGCTTTTTTCTTTTAAATCAAGGCCGTTGTTTCAAAATCCGGCTGTTGGAAACAGCCGCCTCCGTCCTAACTCACTACCGGCTTATTATCAAATGAAATTGTTTCAGGACTCGGCCGGTTTTGAACAAATCTTGCAAAACCCGGCCAAGAATCCGGTTTTTCTACTAATTTTTCACTAAATTTAAGGAAGCTGTCAAAAACAGGACTTTACAGAATAAGCGCCCGTTTTACATCCACCGGAAAAACCCCAAAAAGCCGGTCCAATGGCGAAGAAGCAGTATAGGAGGTTCCGGCGGCTTTATTGTAGAACTCCGCCACAATTTCTATTTCTCCGGGTTTTTGAGAAAAAACCGCCGATGAATAAGCCGCCCGGAAAAGTCCCTTTTCGGCTAATTCCCTTGTCGAAAGGGCTCCGTACGTTTTTTTTGCCTGACCATCCACAACTGCCATGGGGCCATCATAGCCAATAGTAAAAATGAAATCCGATCTTGATAACATACCCGCTCCCGATCAATCAATGGGAGAAAAATTATCTTTTCCCACGCCGCAAAGGGGGCAGAGCCATTCCGAGGGCAGACTCTCAAAGGGGGTACCGGGTTTAACTTCCCCGGCATCATCTCCCCGGGCGGGATCATACACATAACCACATACATCACAAATATATTTTTGCATCATTATTCCTTCTACAAAAAGTATATATCCTTCACCCTAAAAACACCAGGGGTATTCTCTCCGCTTAAACGACCTTAAAACCGGGCTACAGGGTACCTAAAAGGGCGCTATATTCGGCCTCATAACGCCGTACTTGGGGGTTTTCAGGGTCCAGAGCTATGGCTTGTTTCAAGTAATATACCGCCCGGCGTTCATCCTGACGGCGATGGTAAATTTCAAACATGGCAATGAGGGCGGAAAGGTTCCGGGGATCCTCAAAAAGACTGGATCGGAGATCGTTCATTATCAATTCTTCGTTTTTTCGTAAACGGCTTCTAAGGTAATAATACCTGCTTTTCAAGTTTCCCCCCGGAAGGGAACTGAGCCGGCTTTCTATCATTTGGGCGGCCTCAGTCTGCCTGCCCATATCGATCAGAGTGGAAACATAGGCAACAGCCCCTTCGTCATTGGCCGGATCCCGCTCGTAAAGTTCCCGGGCATAGGCCAGGGCTTCGTCATTGTTCCCTAGTCCCCGTTCAATCTGATAGGCAAACAGTAAATCCCTGGAAGAACGCCGCTCCCGGAGCAGTTTTTCCAAATAGACTCCCGCTTCCTTCCAGGCTCCCCGGCGGATAGCATCTTCCACCTCCAGACTTAACACGGTTAAGGAGTGGGATTCCTTTTTTAAGAGTCCTTGAAGCAATTCCCGTCCTTCGGCTTGATCCTCCTTCCGCGGGGACTCCATAAGGAGCCGGGTCGTATAAATCACCGCCTCATCATCCTCCGGGTTGGTTTTGAGGATGGTCCTGAGGTAATTTAGGGCCGCGTCCCGGTTCCGGTATCCCTCAGCCTGAATCCGGGCACGGAGGAAGAGGTATAGCCGGTTATTGGCATTTACAGAGGCGTAGAGGTCCAGCGGCGACTGGGCCTGAAGAAACTGCCCTTGTTCCACTAAAACATGGGCCTGCATGAGGATGAATTCGCTATCCCGGTTATTCCGTTGAAGTATTTCCGCTATTGTACCTTCCGCCCGGGACCAGTCCCGGTTGCGATAATAGGCCAGGGCTATTTCCCGTTTTATGGCGATATTATCGGGATAGCGGGTAACCAGATCCGAAAGCAGGAGGAGGGCCTCCTCTCTGTTCCCGGCGGCATTCATAATCCGAGTCAGGCTCAGGATAGCGGGATAACAATCATGGGATAATTCATAGGCCAGGGAATATTCCGCTTCGGCCTCGGAAAAGCGGCCGGAATGTTCATAGGCTATACCAAGAAAATAAGAGGCCAGCGCCGAATTTGGGTTTAACTGTTTTGCCTTTTGTATATCCGGTATTGCCTGAAGGAAGGCTTCTTCATGGGTTGCGGAAAGCAGGGCAAAAAAAGGAAGGACATGTTCTAGAAAATCCGTGGATTCCGGAGAGGGGTATGTGTATTTTCCCTGTTCCGCATCCAAAAATATCCGGGTATATTCATGGGTTTTGGGCGGATCCGGCGGGGGAAGTTTTATCTGTACATCGGGATATATTTTTTGAATCATATATACGATCACCGTGATCATGGCCCTGCCGAATTCGGTGTCTTCCAAGGCCCGGGTACGGATCAGATCTAATGCCTTTAATAGGAACGGAGGGGTTCCCAATTCCACCAAAGAACGGATCTCCGCGGCGATACCCCCGGAGGAAACGGCGGCCCGGGCCGGTACACCGGTACGGTCTGAGGGCGGTCCCGCCGGCAGGGGGGTAATACCCACCGTTTGGGCACTCCCTTGGCAGGCAAAAATAAATATGACAAAAATAATCAACATTATCCATGAAAAAAATCGCTCTCCGCTGAATGCAAAAGAACCAGTCATTTTACATCCCCAGGCTTACTTTTCGTACCCAAGGATATCAGAACCAAGATAGCTCCCGCTAAAACCAGAATCAACGGCCACCATTGCAAAATAAATTTTTTGAAAGTAAATTGAACCACATCAAATGAAAAGATAAGCAGCAAGCAACCAAGAACAATAAAGGCCAGGGAAGAAACCACATACCCTATCTTTATTTTTCCGTATCGATGCCAGCCCGCGGGAAACAGGGCAAGTCCGGTAAAAACCGACAAAAAGGGCCAGACTTGAGAAAAGGTCATAGGGATAATCTTGAGGGTAAAGAAAAACAGAAAAAATCCCAGCAGGATAAAAAAAGCCGCAAAAAAAAGATAGAGGGACCGTTTATTTAATTTTAACGCCAGTACGGCACAGAGAACACCGATAATAACAGATAAGAAGGCGAAAACAACGGAAAACCGGAAAGTACCGGGGAAGGTTTCCAAAAAATAAACGCTTCCGAAAGCCATAAGCAAGAGGCCGCTAAAAAAGACAAATCGGGCGATGATCCGACGAATTACAGGTGAAATCATATTTTAAATATAGCAATATATGGCCGTTTTTGCCAATGGGCAGATTATCTTGTTTATTTGTGCCTTCTATGTTAGGATCAATTTGTGAAAAATTACTGCCCGCGGGAAGAATTTTTTTTTCAATGTTCAGCCGGCTTTAAAAAAGGCCGAGGAAAAGCACCTCTATTAGCGGCCCTTTTATGTATGTTCTGTGCGGGGAGCAGTGTCTTTTTAAGCTGTAATAATATCAATACCGAAAAAATTGAAGGGATCAGTGACTATTATATCGATGGTTCCAAAAACAACCAGGAAATGTTAAAAAACCTCTTTAATTTGCTGGCAAAGGAAACCGGGCCTGGGGAGGAGCAATTTTCGGTAATTCGGGAAATTGCCGCGGAATATATCCGGCTTAAAGAATATGGTAAACTGATAAATTTTTTAAACTTCTGGACCGATACCCACCCCGACGACGCCTATAACGCCTATTATTTACTTTTAATTGCCTATGGTTATATTCAACAGGATGCCCATGCCGTAGCTGCCCTGTACTTTAACCGGATCATAAAAAATTATCCCGACCTTACCATCCAGGAAGAATCCATACACCTGGCATGCCTCAGCCAGCTGATCAATCTGGTGGATGATCCTGAACAGCGGGTCTGGTATTATGAAGAGCTTATTTCCCGTTTTTCCGATAAAATAGATTTAGGGGTAGCTTATTTTCAACTAGCCCAGGCCTACGAAAGGATCGGAGATTGGAATCGGGCCATAAAAACCTATGCCAATTTTTTACCTTACAATGGTACCATTGTGAGCGGCTTTGCCGATGCCTATACCTACGCGAAACAAATTGTGGATTTTTATAATTCTCCCAAGGATTGGACCTTTGAAAACCTCAATGCCCTGATTACGGCCATTGAAAACGCCCTGGATTCGGGAAGTAGTTCCCGGCTATGGAGTTACCGGGCAAAGGTGAATTTTTTTGCCCGCTCCTGGTCCCAAGAGGCTGCGGATGACGCGGGGATGGCGGAATTCAGCATCTCCGAATTCATGCGGGATACCCGGATTTCCTATGCCTCGGAACTGGATGCCGCTTCCAATGCCAATGAGGCATATTTACGGACCTGGGGATGGGCCAAGGGTATTTCCACTTGGTACCTGTATTTCAGGAAAATCTACTTTCCCCTGGATCCTGATATTCATGGTCGTTGGGAATGGGCAGGGGTATATTATGGAGAAAAATTTTGACGAACCTCCGGGCTGTTTTGTTTTTGAAAAGAAAGATCCCCTTCGGGATTTTCTGTTTTTTCTTCTGGATTTTTGGTTTAGCGTTAATACCCCTGGAGGCGGAAATTGTCTGGGAGATACCGATTTCTGTTCCGGAAGAGCTTTTACCTGAGGGAAACGAACCTGAACCGGCGGCCTGGAAACGGCCCCTGCGCCAAAACCCGGCCTCCCGACCGGACCGATTTATTTCTTTCGGAGGGGACGAGGTCCTTCCCTCCATACCGGGACTGGAACGGGAACTAACCCAAAAGTATATCCGACAGTATTCAAGTTCCGGAGGGATCGAATGGCTCAGTTCAATCATGACCCAGGGTGGTCCTTATCTGGCCTTTATCCGTGGGGAGATAGCCCGGCGAGGGCTTCCCCCGGAATTCATCTATCTTCCGGTTATTGAGTCCGCCTATCTGGCTTCGGCAAAAAGCAGGGCCGGCGCCGCTGGACTGTGGCAGTTTATGCAGAACAGTATGACCCCTTTTGATATGCGGATAACCGACTTGTTGGATGAACGCTTTGATTTCTGGAAATCCACCATCGGCGCCCTCCGTAAACTGGAAGAAAATTATAGGTATTTTAAAGATTGGGCCCTGGCCCTGGCAGCCTATAACGCGGGGTCGGGCGCTATACGCCGGGTTACGGCCCAGACGGGGATTACCGATTATTGGATCTTGGCCGAACGGAAACAGCTTAAGCCCGAAACCATCCAGTATGTCCCCAAATTACTCGCCGTCTCCTATATTCTTTCCAATCCCCGGCGTTTTGGTATGGAGCCCCTCTGGGTGGAGGATCCGCACTGGACTAAAGTTAAGGTAGGCAGAACGGTGGATCTGGAATTATTGGCGGAACAGGCGGGGGTAGATTCGACAGCACTTAAATGGGCAAATAGGGAACTCCTCCACCGGATAACCCCCTCGGATCCTAACTATGAACTTAAGGTTCCCGCTTCCTATGCCGGGGCAATCACCGAGACCCTGGCGCGGAAGGACCTGACGTTGATTAACTATTATGTTTATGTTATCAAATCCGGTGACACCCTTTCGGCACTAGCCCAGCATTACGGTATATCCGTGGATCAAATTCTTTCGTTTAACCCCGGCATCCAAGCCCGGTTCCTCAGAATCGGTGCCAAATTACTTATCCCCGCGTTTAAAGAGATCGAGCCCTATAAACAGCAGCCCGCAGCGCCATCTTCTCCGGTTTTTTCGGGGAACCACCTGGTAAAACGGGGGGAAACCCTTTGGTCCCTTGCCCTGGCCTATAATGTGGACCCGGAAGCCCTGGCGGAAGCTAATGGGATGTCCTTAAATGATATTCTTCGTGAAGGAAGGACTCTGAAAACGCCGATAAGATAGGGGTATGAAAAAAAATATTATATGGAGCTTTTTTCAAAACTCGGTTCGTTTTAAAAAAAACTTTGGAAAAACCGGCCGGAGGCCCGGTTTTTTCCCTAAATCTAAGGCTGCTTTTTCAAAATACGATATTTTAAAAAAATCTCTATGTTTTTTTTTCCTTTTGGCTACCCTGGAGGGGATTGCCGAGGAAGCCGGGGTGGATATCCGGGGGAGCATCGAATGGGACCGGATGCAATTTAACTCCACCGTGACCGTGAATTTGCCCTCCGCCGGGATCCGGATCCCCATGGAAAGGTTCCGGGCCGAGGCGCTTATCAATACCGAATATCCCCGTTTAATCCGCCCCTATCTGCTCTCCCTTCCCATGGATTCCTCGGGAACCATGGAGGATATGATCAACCGGGGGGAATTGCCCCTTTCGAGTATCGGTGATTTTGTCCGCTCCGCACAGCAGGTTCCTCCCGCCCTGTCCCCGGACCTGGTTTCCATGTCCTCCAAATATACCATCAATATGAATACCATCGGCGCCGCTTTGATCCGCCATCGGCGGCCCGCAGAAATTCCGCGGACCCTTACCCCAATCCCCACCACTACCCATACGGGGATCATTATCATCGCCGATAAAGAAATGCCGGTCCACGGAAGAAATATTCAAACCCTTCTCCTGCCCTGTTTTTTCCCCAAAATTTGGGATACCGAAATGAACCTGATCTTTGAGCGGAATATGCTGGATCCCGAAATCGGCAAAACCGGCGGGATGATCCGCTATGTATCCGAAAACGCGATATTCCGTCCCACCCCTTCCGGCTTGGATGAGGACCTTTTGAATTTGGTGGGGTCCAATCCCCTGCGGATACTCGCCCGGGAGGTCTTTGGGATTCGTCCCACAGACCCGGTCATAGACCGGGAAGACGCCCTCCTCATTATTTCATCGGAAGAAAACCGAAAACTCCTCCGGGAAGGAAAAGTCGTCTTTGTGCTTCACCGGGATGTCCTCAAAAGTCCAATCGGGACGGCGGCCGAAATTTCTACTCCCTAACTTTTCTCCCGGAGTATTATTTTGTATAATTAAGCCATGTCTCCGTTCGTCCCCCCAAAAGAGCGTTTGATCCCCCGGGAAAAACTCTCCCTGATTTTGTTATGCCTCCCCCAGGTCCGGCAAGGGGTGGGGGAACCCTTTGCCTTTCCGGTACTGAAATACGGAAAAAAATATTACGCCGCTTCGGCTCTGTCCCGGCAGTTTGGGGAAGAATTTATACCTTTGGGGGATAAATGGGTCAAACGGGAAACCCTGGAAGATCTTGGCCTTGGTCCTCTGGGAAGACTGACAGGAGGAAAACCCCTGGAACCCCTGAAACTCAAACCCTTGGAGGTCATGCGTCAGGGAGGAATTGCGGGGTTTTTGACGGATTTAGAATTGAAAGATAAACACTGGGTAAGATCCGCTCCTCCGGAACGGATCTTAAGCGCCCATCTGGATTTTCTCAGGTATTACGGCATACCCGGCGGGGTTTCGACCGATAGGGCGGAACGATCCGCACTATCCCTGGGGGCCTATCTTAAGCGGCTTTCCGGTGAAATAGAGGATGGACGGGTTTTTGTGTTTATGACCAGGGACTACTATGAAACCTGGTTTCGCCGGGTTTTACCCCCGGTTTGGCCGTCTTCCGCGCCCCTTACCTTGGCCGGCGGCAAGGTTGAGGAGGGAAATCCCCTCTTTTCACCCCAATTCCAGGGTGTTGGGCTTTGTTTTTATGAGGATCTACCGAAAAATTTGGATTTTCTTATGCCCCAATGCGACATTCTCTTTTTTATCGAACCCGGCAGGATTAGTTATGAATCCGGTAAATCAGGGGAAGCGGGTTATTTTGAGGAACTGAAAAAGATAAAAACCCGGCTTCGGTTGGGTATTTTTACTCACCCCTGGGGCTACCACTACCCCGGTTCTTATGGGGAGAAACTCCGGGATTTTTTCTCCCTTCGGGGTAAAATGGGCGAATTGGGAAAATACCTGATCCGGGACGAAAATTCATCCCTCCGGCTGCCTCCGCGATATTCCGCTCATCCCAAAATAATTAGAAGGCCCCCCTGCCCTTTTAGCGCGGATGAGGAGGATTTGATTGTACGCGGTATCGAAAAGAGTAATATCATCATATCCGGAGGGATCCGCTTTGTACTCCTGACCAAATTCAAAGGCATCAGCACCCCGGAATTTAAAGAAGAACAACAGTGGTTTTCCTTTAATGGGAAGGAAGTTCCGTATACGGCCTATACCATCCGGCATGACCGTGACCTGGATTTCAACCGTCTTGAACCGGAACAGCGGGATTATTTTTTCTGGTGGCGGGGGGAGTTCCGCCGGGGAAATTCCCGTAAAACCAGCTCCGGTTATATCCTGCTCTACGCTCGAGAATTGATCCTCTCTATGGGCAGGGAGGAACCCCAGGAAAATTTTCAGGAACTCCTACGGCTTTGGAGAAATTACCGGACTGAGGAGCCTGAACTGGATAAATTTTTCCCCCTCTGGCTTATGGATTTTATGGTCCTTTATAAGATATGGGATGTAGGCTTCACCGGGTTGATCCCTTGGAGGGGGGAACCGGGTCTGCTTGTCTTCCGGGATATAATCCTTCATAAACGGTACCTTGAGGAAGATTATCCCCCGGCTTTTGTTGATTTTGAACCGATGCTTCCCTTTAAAGTAAGGAACGGCTCTTTCCGCAAAGGTCCCCAGGGTACTCTCCTGGATAGGGCCCTGGAAACCACCCTCCGGGGAATTGACGCCTTTTTGCGGAAAAACTACGGAAAGCGGTTTTTGGAATTTTTTTATCCTCCCCGCACAGAGCCGATAAGCTGCCGGGGATTTGATAATCTGTATGGCGCCGGTTTTTCTTCTTATACTATGGAGTTTATTCATTTTTATGGCCATAAGCCCCTCCGTGATTTTATTGACACCCTGGCCGGTTACGTTGAATATAAACTCAAAGAACGGCTTGGATTTGAAAAAAAAGGCCGGGAACCGGTCATAGAAGCCGTCTGGAAGCACCTTATAGATGGGGAACTCGGCTTTGATTCCGGTGAACACCAGGATCGGTTCCAGACTAAGGCTGAAGACGGAATGGTTATTATCGAACTTAAGCCCGAACGAGTGGCCCAACTCCGGAATGAATCCGACGATGTCCGGGAGATGCTGCATATTGATGACGGAAATCCTCCGGAAGATGACCGGTCCGGCTTTGGGGAAGTCCCACCATCCCGGAACCGGTTATTATCTCTGCCGGAACCGGAGGAGGCTGTTCCGGATATGAGGGATTTTCTTGCGGGACTTGATGAAATCCAGGGGGAGGTCCTGCGTATTCTGGCCGGAAAGGACGGTGGCGACACGAAAAAAACTACCTTAAAAGGGTTGATCAAAAATACGATGACCATGCCGGAATTTCTTATCGATGGGATCAATGAACAATTTCAGAGAGCTTTTCAAGATATTCTTATTGAAACCATGGATGGAGAACCTCAAATATCAACGGAATATGAGGAGGATATCCGGGGATATTTTGCCTTTGCGGGTGGGAATATATGAGGGGAACCATACCAAAACGGATAAGCGCGGCAATCATCAATTCCTTTTCCGCCGGGGTGGTTCCCCGGATTGGTCTTGAATATGTAGCGGTGGGGCGGAAGCGGGAGATTGAAACTATCCTCCGGGACCTTGAAAATTTAAATCAGGGAGCGGCGGCCTTCCGTTTTGTAACGGGACGTTACGGCAGCGGGAAAAGTTTTTTTCTCCAGGCCATACGGAACTTTGCCATGGAAAAAAATTTTGTGGTAGCCGATGCCGATCTTTCCCCGGAGAAACACCTTTCCGGTTCCGGTAACCAGGGGCTTGAAACTTATCGGGAACTGATGCAGCGGCTTTCTACCCGGATCCGGCCCGACGGAGGGGCCCTGGAGGGAATACTCCAGGGGTGGATCAACGCCATAAAGACGGAAATCATTGAAGAAGGGATATCCCCCTTTGATGAAAGTCTTGTTTCCCGGGTTGAATGGCGGATTTTTGAGACTATTTCCAAAATAGAGGGCTTTGCCCACGGATATGATTTTGCCGCGGTGGTTTCCACCTACTACAAGGCCTTTATGTCGGATGAGGATGAAAAAAAACACGGCGCCATCAAGTGGCTCCGGGGAGAATACACTACCAAGACCGAAGCCCGCGCCCTCCTCCCCGTGGGGGAGATCATCACCGATGAGAACTGGTATGAATATGTAAAGCTCTTCGCCGCCTTCAGCGCCCAGTTGGGGTACCGGGGGTTCCTCCTCTTTATTGATGAATGTGTCAATCTCTACAAGATCTCCCACCGTCAGTCCCGGGAAAATAATTACGAAAAACTCCTTTCTATGTTTAACGAGGTAATGCAGGGAAAGGTTCAGCACTTGGGAATCTATATGGCCGGGACCCCCCAGTTTGTGGAGGATGAACGGCGGGGACTTTTTAGTTATCCTGCCCTGAAAAGCCGCCTGGTGGACAGTCGTTTTGTCCGGGAAGGCCGGGCAGATTTTAACAGTCCCATCATCAAGCTGGCCCAGCTCTCCCAGGAGGAGATCTACGTCCTGTTAGAACGGCTTACCGGCATCCATGCCCAGCATTTCGGTTATGAAAGCCGTCTTGGGGAAACGGAACTGGTGGCTTTTATGAAACTGGTCTTTTCTGCTCCCGGAGCCGCGGAGTTTATTACCCCCCGGGAAATTACCCGGGATTTTCTCAGCCTCCTCAATATCCTCAGAGAGGATCCCCGCATGGATTTTAATTCCCTGATAAGCCGGGAAGGTTTTACGGTAAAAGGTCCACCCCCGGAGGAGGATCTTTATGCCTCCTTTGACCTATGAAACGGGCCAGTCCGGGAAACGCCGGGGATGCCTATTCCCTGCTCGCACCCTTTATACGGGAATACATCTACGAAAAAAAATGGGAAACCCTGACAAATATTCAGGAAGCAGCCATTGAGCGTATCCTACAGGGAGATGATCAGGTACTCATCGCCTCGGGGACCGCATCGGGTAAAACCGAAGCGGCCTTTTTCCCTATCCTTTCTCTCTTGGCTAAAAATCCATCGGATTCGGTGGGTGTACTTTATATAGGTCCCCTCAAGGCCCTGATCAACGATCAGTTTGCACGGCTCGGTTCCCTTTTCAGCCGGGGGGAAATTCCGGTCCTGCCCTGGCACGGAGATATTCCGGGGGAATACAAAAAAAAGTTTCTGGACAATCCCGCGGGGATACTCCAGATAACCCCCGAATCCCTGGAAGCTCTCCTTATAAAACATTCAAGGAAAACAGCCCTTCTGTTTAAGGATCTGCGTTTTGTGATTATTGACGAGATCCACGCCTTTATGGGGAGTGATCGGGGCGACCAGATCCTCTGCCAATTAGGACGAATTGAGCGCGCCGCCGGTGTCCGGCCCCGGCGGATCGGTCTTTCGGCAACCCTGGGGGATTATGGGAAAGCTCTCCGATGGCTCGCCCTGGGGACCGGTGGAAAAGCGGTCTTGGTTCATGAGGAGGGACAAAAAAGACAGGTCCGTCTTAGGCTGGATTATTTCAACCGGGAAAATCCCGGGATAGGGGACCGGTATTACCGGGAACTTTACGGCCAATGCCGGGGTAAGCGGTGTATCATCTTTACCAACAGCCGCCTTGAGGCAGAGGAAACCATAGCCCGGCTGCGGGATCTGGCGGGACAATACCATGAGGATCCGGTATTCCACGTCCATCACGGGAGTATCTCGGCGGCCCTTCGGGAGGAGGCTGAACGGGGACTCCGGGAAAAAGAAGGCCCGGTGGTTATTGCCGCTACGGCGACCCTGGAACTGGGTATCGACATTGGTGGTCTGGACCGGGTTATTCAGATAGGACCTCCCGCAGGCGTTTCGAATTTAGTGCAGCGCCTGGGCCGTTCCGGCCGGCGAAGCGGTAAGGCGGAGATCTACTTTACCTGTTCTGAGGATAATGAAAAAGGAGCGGCGGACGATACCCGTATCCCCTGGGCACTCCTTAAGACCATCGCGGTGATAGAACTTTACCTCAAGGAAAAATGGATAGAAGACACCCCGGTCAAACCCTTCCCCTACAGCCTTCTCTGCCACCAGACCTTAAGTTTCCTTAGTTCCCATGGAGAAAGTTCTCCCCGGGATTTAGCCCGGCATATTCTCTCCCTTCCCCCCTTTGCGAAAATCCCCGGAGAGGATTACCGGGAACTTCTCCGTCATCTCCTTGCGCTGGACTACCTGGAAAAAACCGAAAAGGGGGGCCTTATCATTGGTCTTGCAGGGGAAAAATTAGTGAATCATTACTCCTTTTATTCTGTCTTTCCCGATGAAGAAATATACCGGGTAATCCAGGAAGGAAAAGAACTGGGAAAAA
The DNA here is from genome assembly GCA_031283755.1 of Spirochaetaceae bacterium. Lineage (GTDB taxonomy): Bacteria > Spirochaetota > Spirochaetia > Treponematales > Breznakiellaceae > JAIRMO01. The sequence continues at coordinate 6,018 of JAITBE010000120.1, read as the reverse complement.
TCCACTTTATTCCGCCGGAAGGGACCAACCTGGTACTGGGGGGACGGTATTGGCAGGTAAAAGGATGTGATCTCCGGCACCGGGAAATTATCGTGATCCCCGGAGAAGAAGGGGGAGAACGGGTCTGGCGGGGTTCCCGGGGAGAAACCCATTCCCGAATCGTGGAACGGATGCGGGAGATCCTTGCCGAAGGGGAACTTTATCCCTATCTTTCAGAAGGGGCCCGGATTCGGCTGAATGAAGGACGGGCACGGGCACGGGAACTCAACCTCACGGAGGATTATTTTGTTCCCATTAGCCCGGGGGTCTTTTTCTTTATCCCCTGGCTGGGAAGCCGGGCTATGCGGACTCTGGCGGCTCTGTTCCGGCACAAAGAAATCAGGAAGCGGCTTTGCCTCAATTTCTGTTCCCGGGAAAAGGAATACATCTTTCGCATTACCTCGGAGTTAACCGTTCCCGAATTGAGAAATCGGATAGCGAGTATTTTTAATCAGGGGATTCCCCCGGAATATGCCGCCGGTGATATTCCCTTAACGGACAAATTTGACTACCTCCTTCCCCCGGAACTCCGTAGGAAACAATACACGGCGAATATGCTGAATATGGAGGAACTTTATCTTCGGTTCGGCAGAGTTATCTCTTGACCGATGATCCGCATTCTACTCCGCGGAGGCTCATCGTTTTTTCAGATAAATCCGCAGGATGGTGAGTACCTCGTCAAAGTCCAGGGGTTTGCCCACATGGGCGTTCATTCCCGAAGCCAGACATTTTTCAATATCCTCACGAAACACATTGGCGGTCATGGCTATAATAGGAATTTCTTGAAGGACTTCCGAATCATTGGGCGTTTCCCTGGAAAACTCCGGGTTCAAGTTTTTTCTTCGATCTTCCTCAAAGGCACGGATGCGGCTGGTGGCCTCATAACCGTCCATTTCGGGCATCTGCACATCCATAAAAATAAGTCCATATTTTTCCGGGTCCTTAATAAAAAGCTCTACCGCCTGGGCGCCATTTTCGGCACAGTCTATGATCAGGGACAACGGCTCAAGCAGAGTGAGCACTATCTCCCGGTTGATCTCCACATCTTCGGCCAACAATATCCGGTTGCCCGCAAAGTCATCGATTCTTTCAACTTTTCGTTCGGTATCCGCGACAAGGTTATTCTGTCCCAAACACTGGTTGATACAGTCCGCGATGGTTGAAGGAAATAAGGGTTTAGACAAAAATTTATCCACCCCCGCCATTTTGGCCTCAGCTTCGATGGCAAGCCATTGGACGGCGGATATCATAATAATCACGGAGGCGCCGCCTTTTTCTTTAATCCGGCGGGAAAGTTCAATGCCGTCCATACCGGGCATTTTCCAGTCCACAAAATAAATATTATATGGACCTTTTGTTTCAATGAGTTCCAAGGCTTCTTCACCGTTCGAAGCGGTTTGCAGGAACAAGCCCATTCCTTTTGCAATATCTTTAAAATATTCCCGAATATCCTCCGCATCATCCACCGCAAGGACCCGGATATTTTTCCATCCTATTCCGGGGCTCAGAAGGTTTTTTTGCTGATGCTTTCCCCGTTTTAGTTTCACCCAAAAAGTAAAGATAGAACCCTTTCCGGGTTCAGATTCCACCCGGAAATCACCGTCCATCATATCCACAATACGTTTAGAAATGACCAGTCCCAGACCCGTACCGCCGAATTTTCGGGAGGTACTTGAATCGGCTTGTTCAAAAGAGGAAAACAACCGCGATTGTTGTTCCGCCGTAATTCCTATACCGGTATCGGCTACACTGATTCGGATGGTACACACCCTGTTTTCTTCTTTTTCCAGTTCCGTATTCAACCGTACCGAACCATGTTCCGGGGTAAATTTAACGGCGTTGGAAAGCAGATTGGTTATTACCTGGGCAAGGCGTTGATCATCCCCGTAAAGGCTGGGAGGTATATTCTTATCGATAAATATCGAAAAATCGAGTTCCTTCTCATCTACACGGAAATTGATTACATTCACCACCTTCTGGAGCATCTTCTCAAAATTGAAGTCCGTAAAGGAAAGCTCAAATTTGTTTGCCTCGATTTTTGACATATCCAAAATATCATTGATTATTCCCAAAAGATGGTTGGATGCGTCTTCGATTTTTTTTAGACAGTCTTCTTTTTTTGTAATATCCTGAGAGAATTTAGCGATAGTGGTCATACCAATAATAGCGTTCATAGGGGTCCGGATCTCGTGACTCATATTGGCAAGAAAGATACTTTTCGCCTGGCTGGCCTGTTCGGCTTGAGTAAGGGCGGCGTCACGTTCCTTTTCCCGCAGATCCCGGTTCATGGCACCGGCGATAAGGCTGCTCAGGGTAACGATAAGCTGCCGGTCACTCTCCGTCCATTTCCGGATGTTTTGACATTCCTCTACGCTCAGTACCGCCCAGAATTTACCATCCAAATACAAGGGCACCATGATAAATGCCTTGACCCCCACGATCTCCATAATCGTATACCGGGAATTCTCCCGGATATTATCACAGAAGATAAGGGGAATATCCTCAGGCTGCTCCGGAGGGAAGCTGTTGATAATATCATTAAGTCCTTCCGTATCCGGGGCGGTACTAATTGTGTCCACCCCACACCAAACATAGACCGCATGGCTCATTGCCGTATTTTCCTCGGCAATACCGATAAGAATACGGCTGGTTTTAAGGAATTCACCGCTTATACGCAGCGCGTCGTTGATGACCAAAGTGATATCCTGGGCGGAAATAAAACTCCGCGCCAAAAAGGACATAAGCTCCTGCTGTTTGAAACGCAGGGAAAAAATGGCTTCCCTTTTTTTATAAATCAAAAAACTCAAAAAACCCGAGATAATAACAAAAACTATGGAAATCAGGAGTACCAGCGAAAAGCTTCTGATCTGGTAGCGGGTCAATATAAGCTGCTCATCACTGATATCAACCCCCGCAATGGCTATAACCTTTCCGGTACGGTCAAATATCGGGGCAAAGGCAGAAAGGATATGCTCATACCCCAGTGAATATTCTCCCAGATTTACGGTAACCGCCCGGCCTTCGTTCAGGACCCGCCGGGGGGTTTCTTCATCGGCTATTAGGTCGGAGGCAAGGTTTACCGCATCTTCGCCTCGATCGTTATCCATGATAAACTGCCACATATTATTATCCACCGGCCGGAGGTAGTAAACAAAAAGCAGGTTAGATTCATCGGCAAAGGCGATAAGCCGTTCCCTGATTTCGGTAAAAAGGGGTTTTTCCATATCTTCAGGGACAACCAGTTCCGCCAATTCCTCGGGGGTAACCAAATGCGCGACGGAACGGCCTGAGGCCAAGAGCCGTTCCTCAATGCTCTCCAGCAGAAAATCTGAAATATAGTCGATAAGAATACTGGTAACAATTGAAATTATCAGTACCAAAAGGGCGGCAATAGAAAAAAGAAATACCGCGAGATTACCATATAGTGATTTTTTTTCTGTCATTTTTCGTATCATAGTTATTATACCTTAATATAAGATACCCTGTATAGACCCGGATCATCTTTCGAATTCCCCATGTATACGAGTTCTAACCCAAAATGATCTAAGTTATTATATCACAAGAAATTACATGGAGCTGCAAAAGCCATCTGATTTTACATAGATATCGTTTAGGCCTCAGTCTACAGGGAGATTAGGCCTACGGGGGGTTAAATTTTACGGTGATACCTTAGATCCGGGTAAACCTCCAAAACACCCGGGACTTCATCCTTGACAAAATCTTTGTCCCCACGGATAGTAAAATGCCATGCCATCCCAAGTGTTCCATCCCATTATACAAGCCTGGTTTGCCGAGACCTACGGAAAACCCACGATGGTGCAAAAGGAAGCCTGGCCCCGGATCGCCCGGGGAGAACATGTATTGGCCCTGGCCCCCACGGGGAGTGGAAAAACTCTTACCGCCTTCCTCGTGGCTATCGATCGGTTTATCCGGGGGCTCTATCCACCGGAGGGTCTTTCGGTACTTTATGTTTCCCCCCTCAAGGCCCTCAACGAAGACATCCGGCGAAACCTTCTGGAACCCATAGCCGCCCTCCGATCTTGTTTTGAAGCTCAGGGTATCCCCTTTCCGGAACTTCGGGTAGACACCCGGTCCGGTGATACCCCCCAAGGGGAACGGCGGCGCTTTCTTAAAGCTCCCCCGGTTATCCTGGCCGTAACCCCGGAGAGCTTGGCCATCATGCTCCTCAACCCCCGAAGCCGGGTCATCCTGTCGGGGGTGAGGTATCTGATCCTCGACGAGATCCACGCTGTTTTGGGAACCAAGCGGGGAAGTTTTCTTTTCTGCCAGGTGGACCGTCTGGCCCTCATTGCCGGAGAATTCCAGCGGGTAAGCCTCTCCGCCACAATATATTCTCCAGAAGGGGCAGCGGAATTAACAGGCGGCCTTAGACCCATAGGCGGGAAATATGAAAAGCGGCCGGTTTCCATTGCAGCGCCCCTAATGGAAAAACAAATCGGCTTGGTCATTGATTTTCCCCCGGATCAGGAGAGCCCCCGGAAGCCGGATCGCTACGGAAAGCGGTATACGGTCCTGGTCAACACCATCCTGGAACGGATAGCTGTAAACAACGGAGCCGGCGGGGCTACCTTAGTATTTACCGATTCCCGCCGCCGGGCGGAACGGATCACCTTTCTTTTAAACGAGGCTGCGGGAGAAACCGTTGCCTTTACCCATCACGGTTCCCTTTCCCGGGAGGTACGCCGGGAGGTGGAAGCGGGGCTAAGTTCGGGACGGCTGCCTTGTGTGGTGGCTACCTCTTCCCTGGAACTGGGGATAGACATAGGCCGAATCGCGGAGGTGATCCTGGCGGGGAGTCCCGCTTCTTCCACCGGGGCCCTCCAACGGATCGGGAGATCCGGCCACGGGGTCGGACTGGTAAGCCGGGGGCGGCTGCTGCCCTTCCACGGCCTGGATTTGCTCACGGCGGCGGCCCTGGGAGCCGCGATTCGGGATAAGGAGATTGAAGAAACAAGGGCCATAGAAAATCCTCTGGATATATTGGCCCAGATCATACTCGCCCTCTGTGTGGAAAAGAACCGGAACGTTGATGAGTTATACCATATCCTCCGGGGGTTTTACGTTTTTAAAACGCTCGCGCGATCCGCTTATGACCGGGTCATCCGGATGCTCTTGGGCCGTTATGAGACCCTCCGGCTGAGAGATTTAAAGCCCCGGCTCTACCTGGACGGGGAGACCGGAGAGCTCTGTCCCCTTAAGGGAACAAAGCTCCTCCTCTATACTTCCGGGGGGGTTATTACTAATCGGGGGACTTATTCCATGCGTACCGCCGAAGGAATCAAAATTGGCGAATTGGATGAGGAATTCGTCTGGGAACGTCGTATTGGGGACTGTTTTGACTTCGGCAACCGTTCCTGGCGGATCCTTTCCATAGGCCCTGAAGCGGTAGAGGTCCACCCTCTTCCGGCGGGAGCCGACTTTACCCCCTTCTGGAAGGCGGAAGCGGCTTTCCGCAGTCCTGTTTTGGTGAGACGGATCCTGGAAAATTTTGACCGTCTTAATTCGGATGACCGGGATTATTTTATGGGTCTGGGACTTTCCGATTCGGCCTTCCGGGAACTTATGGACTTTATCGTTTCCGAGAGAACCGCCCAGGGAGATCTTCCCTTGCCGGGGAGTGGATTTATCCCGGTAGAAATTGTTGATGATCCGATAAACCGGGGCGATTCCTACCAAGTGATCCTCCACAGTTTCCGGGGGGGCATGGTGAATTATCCCCTGTCTCTGGCCATGGCAGAGGAACTGGAGGAGGCTCTCCACACCCGGATAGAAACCTTTTCCGATGATAACGCGATCCTCCTCCTTTTGCCCCGATCCGCCGCCGCTATGCCGGAGGAATTTTTGATTCGCCATTTAAGAACTCTGGGGGAAATCCAAGGGGATAAACTCCGGGGCGAGGGACAATTTTACCGGCGCTTTGAATCCTCCGGGATTTTTGGCGCCTCTTTTCGGGAAGCG
>JAITBE010000107.1 GCA_031283755.1 Spirochaetaceae bacterium | reverse complement strand
TCCGGGTTTTCAAGGCCTATATGGAGCCGAATCAGGTTGAGCCTGTCCGGGGCTATGTCTTCTTCCCGGGGGCTGGATATGGCCGCGGGGAAGACCAGGCTTTCATAGCCGCCCCAGCTTACCGCCCGTTTAAAAAGCCTGAGTTTGTTGATGAATTTTTTTATATCCCCCAGGTTATGGGTCCGGGCGGTAAAACTGAATAATCCTGAACCCCCCCGGAACAGCCCGCGGGCCAGATCCCGCTGGGAATATGAGTCCAGCATGGGGTAAAAAACCCTTTCTACCCGGGGGTTTTTTTCCAAATAGGACGCTACCCGCAGGGTGGATTCATAATGGGCTTTCATCCTGATATGGAGGGTCCGCATTCCCCGGAGGATAAGCCATACCATAAAAGGGTCCGGGACCGTTCCCAGTTGGGAGAATTCCTGCCGGCGGATCCGCTCTATATCTTCCCGGGACCCGGCGATAACCCCGGCCACAATATCACTGGCGCCGCTTAAGTATTTGCTTCCCGAATGTACCACCAGGTCAATTCCCAGGGTGAGGGGATTACAAAAGATCGGGGTTGCCCAGGTATTATCCGTAATGGTCTTGATGTTCCGCTCCCTGGCAGCGGCGGCAATAACCGGAAGGTCCTGGAGTTTAAAGGTGAGGGAACTGGGGCTTTCCAGGTAGATCAGCCGGGTTTCGGGTTTTACGGCCCCAATCACGGCATCGGCATCCGTCCCCTCCACATAGGTAACGGATACGTTAAACCGGGCCAGGTAGGAACTCAACAGGGTCCTGGTCCAGCCATAGCAGTCTTCAACGCAGACCACATGATCCCCGGATTTTACAAAGGCCATGATCCCATGGGAAATGGCCGATACCCCCGAAGAGAGGATCTTTGCCTCCTCCGCTTTTTCCATGGCCGCTATTTTCTGTTCCGCCAGGAGTACCGTGGGGTTGAGTCCCCGGGTGTATAAAAAACGATGGGACTCGTCCAGCAGGACCTCCCGAAATTCTTCGTATCCGGGGTAACTAAAGATCGAGGTCTGAAAAATCGGCGGACTCATCGCGTGATTCGGCAGATCATCCTCATTCAAGTGATGTAAAATAAACGTAATGTCCTGACTATCCACAGAGGCTCCTTGTTTGGGAATGGGAGTAGAGGGGTAATTAGCCCTTGACACCGCCTTCGGTAAGGCCGGCAATGATATATTTCTGCCCAAAGGCAAAGATCACCATGGTAGGGAGCAGGGCGACCACAATGCCCGCGCTCATCATATCCCAACTGACCCCGGCTTTGGAAATAAAGGAATTGAGGGCCACCGGCACCGTGAGCTTCCATTCGGTGGACAAAAGCATTACCGCCAAAAAAAGTTCGTTCCAGACATTTACAAAGGCAAAGCTGAAGATAGCCACCAGCCCCGGAAGGCTGATGGGGAGGATCACCCGGAACAGGGCGGTGAAGGGATCGCAGCCGTCAATAAGGGCGGCCTCCTCAATCGACGCGGGGATGCGGTCAAAAAAACTTTTCGCCATGATAACGCCGAAGGCTATGGTGGTGGCCGTGTAGATCACCGTCAGGATCAGCCGGTTATTGGTCAGCCGGAGTTTGGAGAGGGTAAAAAACAGGGGCGCCATCAGGATAAAAGAAGGGACCATTTGGGTAAAATACAGAACCAGAAGCATCCCCCGGATATTCTTGCTTGTCCGCAGCCGGGAAAGGGCAAACCCCGCAAGGACGCTGATAAATAAGCCCCCGGCGGCGGCGACAAGGGATATCCACAGGGAATTGGCAAAATAGGTCCCAAACCGGGAGAACCCCAGGAGCTTGGAATACCCCGTGAGGCTTATCTTTGAAGGAAAATACCGGAGGGGAAAGGTGTAGATCTCCTGAACCGGCTTGATGGAGGTGATAAAGATCCAGAAAAGGGGAAGTACCGCAAAGGCAAGAAAAAGGGCCAGGGCAATAAAACGCAGGGCAATCCCCGCCGCGTGTTTACATTTTTTAAGGCTCCGTTGGTTCATAGGGTCAATTCCTTTCGGGCGAAAATCCTGAGGTAAAAGAAAGCAAAAATAAAAAGGATGGTGATAATAATAAAACCTACCGCCGAGCCTTGGCCGTAATCGTAACTCTTCTGGATCTTATTGATCATCTCGGTAGCGAAAATATTGGTGGCGTTGGCGGGGCCTCCGCCGGTCATCCCGTAGATAATATCCGGAAAGTTCATGATCCACATAAGCCGGAGCAGCACCGTACTGGTAATGGTGGGCTGAATATAGGGAATGGTTACCTGAAAAAGCTGCCGGGCTTTTCCGGCGCCGTCAATATCCGCGGATTCGTAGAGTTCCCGGGGCACCGATTGGAGGGCCGCCAGAAGCATAATGGCAAAAAAAGGAATACCGTACCAGATATTGGCGATAATCACCGACATCATGGACAGCTTGGGGTTGGAGAGAAAACCCAGGGGGATTTCAATGATCCCCAGCCGGATCAAAAGGTCGTTGATAATCCCAAACTGGCCGTTAAAAAGCCAGGACCAGACCAGGCCGATGGCAAACCCCGAAAGGGCCCAGGTGTAGAATACAAACCCCGTGTATATTCCCCGCCCCTTAAAGGGCTTCCGCAGGAGCAAAGCCAGGGTAAAGCCCAATAAAAATTGCCCCAAAAGAGAGGCCGCCACCCAAGTGAGGGTATTCAGAAGAATTTGAAGGAATTTGATATTGGGATTGGTAATGATGGCGACAAAATTATCCAGCCCGTTAAAACGGGTTTTGGAAAGATCCAATACGGTATACCGCATAAAGGCGGTCAGTATCCCCCGGCACACCGGAAAATAAATAAAAAGCGCCAGAATAACCATGGCGGGCAGGAACATCCAAAGATAGGATATCCTCCCTGCCTTACCCGGTAAGGCCATGTAACCTCCCTTCATTCGGAGGATCAAGTGTCCGCTCCTCCGGGCAGTTCAATTTTCCCAGCCCATAGGGCAAAAACTCCCCCGCAAAATGAGAAAAATTCACAAAACTTTCTCTCGGCGGCCGGCGCTGCCCCGCCGCTTTTGCG
>JAITBE010000098.1 GCA_031283755.1 Spirochaetaceae bacterium | reverse complement strand
TAGCCGCGGAGTCCTCTCTCAACCGGGAGACACAAAGGGACTCTGTTCTTTTGTCTCCTGGTTTACCTGTTGCACTAAGTCTCTATTCCCAGCTCCTCCGCTTTTTTGGCGCCAATTTCCCGGAGCAGGTACTTTTGTATCTTACCGCTGGCGGTGAGGGGAAAGGAATCCACAAAAAAGATATACCGGGGAATCTTAAAACGGCTGATCCGGCCCCGGCAATAGTCCCGAACATCCTCTTCGCTCATCACGATGTCTTCGTGGAGGATAATAAAGGCCCCTGCTTCTTCGCCGTATTTTTTGCTGGCCACCCCTACCACCTGTACATCCTTGATCCCCGGCATGGTGTAGAGGAAGTCCTCAATTTCTTTGGGGTAAATATTTTCACCTCCCCGGATGATCATGTCTTTGATCCGGCCGGTAACCCGAAAATTGCCGTTTTGGTCCTTGACTCCCAGGTCCCCGGAATGCAGCCACCCCTTTTCATCGATACATTTTCGGGTGGCCTCCTCCATCTTGTAATAGCCCTTCATGGTATTGTAGCCCCGGCAGCAGAATTCCCCATGAACCCCCACGGGACATTCCTCCCCGGTTTCCGGGTCCCGGATGGTAACCTCTACCCCCGGCAGGGCCCGGCCCACGGTTTCAACCTTTACTTCCAGGGAATCGTCATAGCGGGTCTGGGTCATCACCGGAGAAGACTCGGTAAGGCCGTAACAGATGGTGATCTCGGTCATATACATCTGCTCAATCACCTGTTTCATCGCTTCAATGGGGCAGGGGGAACCCGCCATGATCCCGGTGCGGAGACTGCGGAGATCGAACATCTTGAACATGGGGTGGTTGAGTTCGGCAATAAACATGGTGGGCACCCCGTAGACCGCGGTACATTTGGCCTTTTGGATAGTCGCCAAGACTAAAAGCGGATCGAACCACTCCAGCATAGCCGCCGTGGCCCCGTGGGTGATGATCGCCATCATCCCCAGGACCAGGCCGAAACAGTGGAACAGGGGCACCGGCAGGCATACAATGTCCTTTTCCGTGAACCGCTGGTTCTCACCGATGCCGAAACCATTGTTGAGGATATTCCGGTGCGTTAACATAACCCCCTTGGGAAAACCCGTGGTCCCCGAGGTGTATTGCATATTCACCACTTCGTTGGTTTCGTTTTGGGCTTCAATGGCCCGGAGCAGGTCGTCGCTGCTGTGCTGTCCCAGGAGGAGGAGTTCCGAAAAATTGTACATCCCCCGGTGTTTCTCCGGACCGATGTAGACCAGGCTTTTCAGGTAAGGAAATTTGACGGATTGAAGCCCGCCCCGGGGGCTGGTCTTGAGTTCCGGGATAAGCTCATTTACCATAGCCACATAGTCCGAATCCCGCCAGCCGTCAATGATACAGAGACAGGCCAAATCCGACTGCTGAACCAGATATTCCAGCTCATGGGTTTTGTAAGCGGTATTCACCGTTACCAGGACCATCCCTGCCCGGGCGGCCGCAAAAAGAACGGTATTCCAGTCCGGGACATTGGTCGCCCAAATGCCGATATGGTCTCCCCGTTTAAGGCCGATGGCAAGAAAACCCCTGGCTAAATCATCTACCCGCCGGTCAAATTCCGCGTAGGTAAACCGGAGGTCCCGGTCCGCGTAAACGAGAAAATCATGATCCGGCTGGGCTTGGGCTTTTTCCCGAAGCAGGGCCCCCAGGGTTATTTCAAAGTATTCCATCCGAATCCTCTATACCGGTGTATAAATAACCGCCAGGATCCGCACCGGCTTGTTATCCGCCGAAAGAACGCGGTGCGGCACAATGGAATCGTAATAAACCGAATCCCCGGCCTCCAGGATGCTGCTAGCCTTGCCGTATTCCAGGGAGAGTTTTCCCGAAAGCACGTGAATAAACTCCTCTCCCTCATGGGTCGATTTTTCCTGTACCGCTTCCGGCTCTATGTCTACGATAAAGGGTTCCATGTGGCGGCCCCCTTTGTCCGCGGCCAGGGCTTTAAAGTTGAGCCCCTGATGGCCGGCTTTACCGGCCGCGCCGGAAGGTCCTGCTTCGGGAAGGCCCGTTACAAAACGAACCGTCGCTTCCGCCGACCCCGCCCGGGTGATGACCGGGCCCAACTCTTCGTGGTCATCCAACAGAGTACCCAGACGGACACCCAGGGCCCGGGCGATTTTTAACAGCGGCGCCAAATCGGGGATATGCCCTTCTTCCTCAATACGGCGGATAAGCTCAATAGACAGCCCGCTCCGCTCGGCCAGGGTTTCCCTGCCGATTGAATAGGTTTTGCGTAATTCGGCAATCCGCTCACCAGGGGTATGTTTAACAGCCATGGCCCTTCCTCGTTATAATCACGGTAGATTCATCATATTTTGATATTGCTTCCGGGTCAAGACAGGGGGAATGGAGGGTAGGGTGATGTGCGTTCTAAAAGCGGCGGCGCCTTTACATTACCTTACGGCAGCCGGTAAATGATACCAGTGCGTTACCGGAAGCTCCCTGTGTTTTTTCTTTACTTTTTACGCGAGAGGTATTATAGTAAGAAAAGATGTTCGATATCATAGAGTTTAATCAGTCAGCCTTTAAACATGATATAAGTGAAGAAGATATCCGCTGGGCTTTTTTACATCCCCGTTATGACGGTCCAATTGAAAACATGGAAAACAAGTATATACGGCTTGGCTTTGATCGGTTGGGCAGGCTGCTTGAAATTATGTATAATGAAATTGATGAACATAGTGTCAACGTATTCCACGCCATGAGATGCCGGAGTATCTATTATCAATTACTTGATGTACACATATGGGAGTAAATATGCCAAGAATGACCGAAAAAGAAGCTGACGCCCTGGACGAACTGGTTACCAAAAATCCGCCGAGGGTTGATCCGTCAAAAGCCCGCCAGGCGGCCCGCATGGTAAGCCTTGATGATCTCTCCGCCGATTATCTTTTTGCCCTTTCCGCTTCAATCCATAAAACCCCGTCCCAAATCATCAGTGATATGGTACGAGAAAAAATTATGTCATCACAAAAATAGATAAGAACAAGCGCCGCCCTGGAAGGGGAGGACGTTTTTAGGATGTCGCCCCTCTACGAGCAGCCGAAACCCGGCGGGAAGACGGCCCGGACCCTGGGGACCGCAGGGCCGGCGGCTCGCTGCGCCTTTCCGGATGAGGTGCGCCGGTTTCCCGGTGGTCTCATTAGGTCATTTCGAAAGGTTTCTCCTATTTCCTCCTTTCACGAGCTTTCGTGACGCAATGCCGGACACCATCCATCCCGCCGTCCCCTGTCCTCCCGGCAAATCGCAAAATACCGCATAAAATAGCAAAATATAGCAGTATATATCATAATATAGAATCAAATGCGTAAAACGATAAACCGGGATTTTCCGGCCAAAACCGAAAAATCACTTTTTTTTGCATTTTTTTTAAATTTTTTTCAAAAAAACAAGATTTCTGGACCAAAGTGTGATATAATTATTAGTGTACTTTTTTAACAAAAAAACATAGCGGCGGCCCATTGCCACCGCAACTTATTATATCGGGGCTCTAATTAAAGAGGGACCCCGGGGCAGCGCTCCTCTTGGCAAAGTCGACGCTACCACCGGGGCTGCACTTAAGCATTGATGATTATAGCCGAACCCGGCAATCATTACAATGCGTAAGTCCTCTTTATTTTCCTCCGGGTTGGGGGTATGCCAAGGGAATCCTTGGTATATCCTTCGCGCCGGAGACACCCCGGATCTGATCCGGGGTGTATATTTTTTAAGGAGGACTCTATGAAAAAGGGTCTTATTTTCGGACTTATTGCGGTATTATCCGCAGCTTTCCTGATTATCGGCTGCAGCCAGGGCACGGACAGCGGCTCAACCTCCATACAGATCGGGGGCCGGTTGGTGGACATTGAGGTCCAGAGTGAAGCAGATCTCCTCGCCGCGTTGAACAACCCCGATTACCAGATCATCGCCGTAACCGGCACTTTCTCTTATGCTAGTGGTACTGCGCTTAGTACGGTTACGGAGATACCGGCGGGCAAGACCGTGGTACTCTACACGG
>JAITBE010000072.1 GCA_031283755.1 Spirochaetaceae bacterium | reverse complement strand
TCAAAAAACGATGGTTTTTTCTTGAGTTTTTCTCAAAATCGCTGATTTTGAGAAAGTTCACTTGACATTGCTTTGTTACCATAGTAAAGTGAAATTATAAAGCATATTAAACCTAGGTAAATTATAAATTATATTTCCTATGGTATTTATCGTGCTTATGTATGAAGGCCGGTTTCAAATTCGGTTGAGTTTGGAACCGGCTTCGGGAAAAGCGGTCTAAAGTCAGCTTTTTCTCTTAAATTTAAGGCTGCTCCTTCAAAATCGTGGTCATGCCGGACCATTGGATTTTGAGACAGCCCATAGTACAAGGAGTTCCCATGGCATTTTTAATCGGAAAGAATGGTAAAATACCCCTGCTTTTTTTAACGGCCGCCCTGTTTTTTGTTCCCGGGGTCTTATTTGCCGCCGGCGGCGGGGAAAAGAAAACGGAGCTTCCCGCCGGGGTGGTGGAATTTAAATACCCCGAGTGGGTCTACTATGACCTCATCTACCTGGCCGATGACCTGGGGTATTTTGAGAACGCCGGGGTGCGTCCCCGGTATGTGGGGCAGATTGCCGCGGGACAGATGATCCCCGCGTTGACCACCGGCGATCTGGATGTGGCGAACCGCCATACTCCCCTGGTGGTGGCGGCGGTGGCCTCCGGGGCGGATATTAAGATCTTTGCCGCGGGCAGTAAATCCACCCAGGCTAATCCTCACATGAAGTATTTTGTCCGCGCGGATTCTTCCATCCGGTCCATAAAAGATTTCGGCGGCAAGACCCTGGGGATCAACAGTTTCGGCGCCTGCTCCGAATACGTAACCAAAAAATACTGTCTGGACAACGGGGTTGATCCCGCTTCCATCAAGATGAGTACCGCCCCGGATTCGGAACAAGAAGTCCCCCTCCTCCGGGGGGATACCGATGTGGCCATCATCCATCCCCTGTCATCGGGCCGGGCCAGCGCCAATACTACCGACTTTAGGCTTCTCTTCAGCGACTGGGACATAGACGGCGGCATCAGCGGCATGTGCCCCTATTCGGTGAGCGGTAAATTCCTCAAGGAACACCCCGAGGCGGTGCGGGAACTTACGGAGATCCTCTCCCGGGCGGCCCGGTGGAATAACGATCATCCCGAGGAGGCCCGGCAGCTTATGGCCAAACGGTTTGGGTTTAAAATAGAAGAAACAGAGATGTTTGAATTTTACCCCGATCAGATCGTCCCCGCTTTGAACATTCAGTATTGGCTTGACAGGCTTGAAGCGGAAAAAAAGCTCGGCCCTGGACAAGTGAGACCTGAACAGGTGTATACTAACCAGTATAATGCCGCAAACAGGACGTAACGGTAAGGAGCATGATAAAAGTTCAGGCCCGGCAAGTACAACGGGAATATCAGATCAAGAACAGCCTTGGAAAAAAGGAAAAACTCACGGCGCTGGAAGATTTTAATTTGGACATCAACGAGGGGGAATTCCTCTCCCTCTTGGGACCTTCGGGCTGCGGGAAATCGACTTTCCTCAATATTTTGGCGGGTCTGGACAAATACGACGGCGGGGAAATCATGATGGATGGGGAAGAACTGCGGGAACGTAGTTTTGACCGGGGCATTGTATTCCAAAGTTATGCCCTGCTCCCCTGGCGCACGGTTCTAAAAAACCTGGAACTGGGGCTTGAGATCCGCCGTATAAACCGGCGGGAACGAAGAAAGATCGCCCGGCATTACCTTGAGCTGGTAGGGCTCGCGGCCTTTGAAAATCAATATCCCCACCAGCTTTCCGGCGGTATGCGCCAGCGAGTAGCCATAGCCCGGGTTTTAGCCTATCATCCCGGCCTGCTCCTTATGGACGAACCCTTCGCCGCCCTGGATGCCCAGACCCGGGAAACCCTGCAGATAGAACTTTTGCGGATCTGGGAGGCGGATAAAAAAACGATCCTCTTTGTTACCCACAGTATCGACGAGGCGATCCTCCTTTCGGACCGGGTGGCCTTTATGACCGCCCGGCCGGGGCATATACGGGAGATCATCGATATCGATCTGCCCCGGCCCCGGACCGAGGATATCCGGAATTCCGTGGAATTCGCCCGGATCCGGAAGAGTGTCTGGGAACTGCTGCAGCACGAGGTCCTCAAAAATCAGAGTTTCGGAGCCTATCTATGACCCTGCCCAAAACCCTTCCGGAAAAACTATCGGATCTTTTTTCCCGCAGTATCGGCCTCATCCTGTTTATCCTCCTGTGGGAAATCGCCCCCCGTCTCGGCTGGGTCCGGGCTACCTATCTCGCCCCCCCGTCATCGGTGTTCCGGGCCCTCGGACTCCTTGCCCTCCGGGGGGAACTCTCCCGGCACTTCTTTATCAGCCTCCGGCGGGTCCTGGTGGGTCTTTCGGTTTCCGTGGCGGTGGGGGGAATCTTCGGGCTTTTTATCGGTTATTTCAAGGGTATCGAACGGGTCCTCAACCTGCTTTTCCAGTCCTTCCGCCAGATGTCCGCCTTTGCCCTGTTCCCGGTGTTTATCCTGCTTTTCGGTCTGGGGGAGCTTTCCAAAACGATCATCATCTTTTGGGCAAGCCTGTGGCCGGTATTACTCAACACCAGTTCCGGGGTAAAAAACGTGGATAAGGTGTTGATCCGGTCCGCCAAATCCATGGGGGCCTCCCGGGGCTTTATTTTTCTTAACATTATCATCCCCGCGGCGGCGCCGGAGATCTTTACCGGGATACGCCTGGGAGGGTCCTACTGCGTCATGGCGGTGGTGGCTGCGGAGATGATCGGCGCCACATCGGGCTTGGGTTACCTGGTGTTGTATTCCGAGGAAACTTTTAATGTCCCCGAAATGTACGGAGGGATTGTGGGGCTTGCGGTTTTGGGGATTGGGCTGAACTGGATCCTCCATTCGGTAGAACGGTTTTTTACCTCCTGGAAAGAGGATATCCATGATTGAAAAACGGGAGCTGAAAAAAAAGATTACCCGCGAAGCGGACCGGCTGGGGATCAATCTTTTGGGGTTTGCCCATGTGGATCGCTGGGGTCAGTTCCCCTATCCCCGGCAAAAGTTCTATCCCCAGACCCTCTGGCCCTGGTCCCGGACGGTGATCGTCGGAGGGGTGCAGATCTTTCTTCCCATGTTGGAGACCACGCCATCGGTGGTTTATTCGGAACTCTACAACACCACCAACCGGTTCCTGGATGAGGCGGCCTATCGGCTGGCGAACCTGCTCAACACCCTGGGGTACCGGGCGTTTTTTTTCCCCCGGGATGGGTACGGAGATATTTCGGCCCTGGTGGAGAAGCCCGAGGCCGCCTTTTCCCAGGTAATCGCCGCTTATTTTGCCGGGCTGGGAACCATCGGGGCGAACCACTGCCTGTTAACGCCGGAGTACGGCCCCCGGGTGCGGTTTGTGTCGGTGATCACCGACGCGGAAATCGCTCCGGACCCCCTGGTGGAAAAGGAACTGTGTATCCAGTGCGGGTTTTGTAAAAAAAACTGTCCGGTTAATGCTTTTACGCCGGTTCCGGATTCGGTTATTGCCGATATGGACCGGTATAGATGCGCCAAGTATCATCAGTTTTTGAGAAAGGAGATGCGCTACCCCTGCGGGGTGTGTACCATGGTTTGTCCCGTTGGGAACGACCGGAAAATATACGGAAGCTCGTCGGTATCCGAGGAAGGGGTATTCCACGTCCAGGATAAGGGAGCACGGCGTAATTTTTTATTTAACGCGGCAAGAAGGAGATTTATTATGAGTAACGAGAACTACAAATTTGAGACCCTCCAGATCCATGTGGGTCAGGAAAAGCCGGATCCCGCCACGGACGCCCGGGCGGTGCCTATCTACCAAACTTCGTCCTATGTTTTTAAGGACCCGGCCCAGGCCGCGGGGCGTTTTGCCCTGACCGAGCCGGGGAACATTTACACCCGGATCATGAACCCCACCTGGGATGTGTTTGAGCAGCGTATCGCCGCCCTGGAAAAGGGAGTTGCCGCCCTGGCCACCGCTTCCGGGGCCGCGGCCACCACCTATGCCATTCAAAATATCGCCCGCACCGGGGATCATATTGTTTCGGATTTCCAGATCTACGGGGGGACCTTTAATCTTTTTGCCAACACCTTCAAAGACTTAGGGGTAGAGACCACCTTTGTGGACGGCAGCAATCCTGAAAATTTTGAGAAGGCCATCAAGGCCAATACCAAAGCCCTGTTTTTTGAAACCCTGGGGAACCCCAACGCTTCGGTGGTGGATGTGGAGGCCGTGGCGGAGATTGCCCACAAACACGGAATCCCCCTGATCGTAGACAACACCTTCGCTACCCCCTATCTGCTGCGGCCCATTGAATACGGGGCGGACGTGGTGGTCCATTCGGCCACCAAATTTATCGGCGGCCACGGAACTTCCATCGGCGGGGTCCTGGTGGATGCCGGTAAATTCGACTGGGCGCAAAACGACAAGTTCCCCGGTCTGTCCAAGCCAAACCCCAGCTACCATGGAGTGGTCTTTACCGACGCGGTAAAAAATCTGGCCTATATCATCAAGGCCCGGACCACCCTGCTTCGGGACACCGGCGCCGCTCTTTCCCCCTTCAACGCCTTCCTTTTCCTCCAGGGTCTGGAAACCCTCTCCCTCCGGGTGGAACGGCATGTGGAAAACACCCTCAAGGTGGTGGACTTCCTCAAGAACCATCCCCAGGTCGAGCAGGTGAACCATCCGGCGCTGACGGAACACCGGGACCACAAACTCTACCGGCGCTACTTCCCCAAGGGGGGCGCGTCTATCTTCACCTTTGAAATCAAGGGCGGCGCCGAGGCGGCCAAGGCCTTTATCGCTCAACTGAAACTTTTTTCCCTCCTGGCAAATGTGGCCGATGTGAAGTCCCTGGTGATCCACCCTGCCTCCACCACCCATTCCCAGGTGGACGAAAAGGACCTTTTGGAACAGGGGATCAAACCCAACACCATCCGGCTCTCCATCGGCACCGAACACATTGACGACATTATCAATGACCTCAAACAAGGCTTTGAGGGCGCGCGGTAAAGCGTTACCTTATTTGAGCCCTACGCCGTGTTACCTCGTCTGAGCCAGCTTCAAGCCCCGACGGGTTTGAAGTTGGCTTTGTTTTTTCAACTGTCCTGTGTGGTGACTGTCACCTTTTTTTGAGACAATGTTTTTTCGTGGAAGTTATCCGGAAACTGAAGTTTTCGGATAACCCTATTTTTCCATATCACCTCCGGCCGATATATTATTTTCCGGAAATAAGTCTAAAAATCGCCAGGCGTCCACGTTCTACTATTCCCTTTCATGGCAATAGTAGAGCGTATCATCCGGTCCGATGGGCCTTAGAATCT
>JAITBE010000071.1 GCA_031283755.1 Spirochaetaceae bacterium | reverse complement strand
GCGGCGCAAACAAGGATTATGCCTCAAAAGACGGCGTGCTGTTTAACAAGGCTTTTACGGAACTGGTCGCATACCCTGCGGGAAAACAATCGGCAAGCTACACGGCGCCGCCAACCGTTTCAGGCATAGAGGCTTGGGCGTTTTCCGGCTGTGGGAAACTCAGTTCCATAAGCCTTTCGGCAAAGCTTTCGAGCATAGGGGACGGCGCATTTTGGAGGTGCGGTGGTCTCAGTTCCCTAAGCCTGCCAGAAGGGCTGACCAGCATAGGGGGTGGGGCATTTGCCGGATGCCCAAGCCTCGCCTCCGTAACGCTGCTTGCGCAAAACCCGCCGAAACTCGGCGGCGATGTCGTCTTCCCGTACGATACACGCATCCTGGTACCCGCCACCTCCCTAGACGCCTACAAACGCGCCCCCGGCTGGGAGGACTACGGTGAACAACTTGAGGCGATGCGCTGACGGGCGGCCCGGCGAAAGATATTGACCGTATCAAAGGATCGTCTCCGGAATTCCCCCGCCCGATAATGCACGCGAAACCTTGAGCGTGGCAACCCAAAAATGTAACAAGGCGTAGGCCCAAAATAAGTTACGGTTACCGAAAAAGGCTTGAGGCCGCCCTGCGGAGACCGGAACCACAGGTTCCTGGGCTCCACAGGCGGACTCTACAGGTCAGCGAGCGGCGGGAATTGCCGCCGCTTCCCCTCCCCTCGGTTCACTACCTCCTCCAGCAACGCCGTAGCCCCGGTCCCCGCGGGGCAGCGCCGTAGTCCCCCGGCCTCTTCCCCTGCTAAAGGCCGGCATTATGCCCTGTACCCGCTAAAGCCCGGCGGAGGCGGGGCAATTCCCCGGCGGGGGCGCACGACGTGATACAAAAAAGGCCACGCCAAAGCGTGCGTAAAAAAGGCCACGATCGTCTCGCCCCCACCGGGGAATTGCCCCGCCTCCGCTGGGCTTTAGCGGGTACAGGGCATAATGCCGGGCAGCGCCGCAGACTTGACTTTTTAGTTAGTTTTTACTAACCTATAGTTAAAAGGAACTAACAGAAATACCACGGAGGTTTGTCTGATGCCGTTAGTTTTGGCTAGACCAGGTGAAAAAAATTCAATCAAACGGATTGGGGGCCGGGATGACACCAAAAAACGGCTTGAAACCCTGGGTTTTGTGGTGGGTAGTGCCGTTACGGTGGTGTCCAAGATAAACGGGAATGTTATCGTCAATATAAAGGATTCCCGGATTGCCATAAGCCAGGAGATGGCGAACAAAATAATAGTATGATGAGCCTTTTCAAAACCCGGGTTGGTTTTGGGAAAGCTTTTGGATGATAAAAGTTTTGGAATCTTAAGATTTTAGAGCGTTGCATAAAGAAAGGGGAAAATTATGCGGACTTTAAAGGATGTCAAGCCGGGGGAGACCGTTAATGTGGTCAAACTCCACGGGCAGGGACCGGTAAAACGCCGAATCATGGATATGGGGATAACCAGGGACGCGGAAATCCTGGTACGGAAGGTGGCCCCCTTGGGAGATCCGGTGGAGGTGAATGTCCGGGGCTATGAACTCAGCCTTCGCAAAGCGGATATTGATATCATTGAGATTCGGTAGATAAATTGATGGCAATAAAAATTGCTTTGGCGGGTAATCCGAATAGTGGTAAAACCACTCTTTTTAACGCCCTTACCGGGTCAAATCAATTTGTAGGAAACTGGCCGGGTGTTACGGTAGAAAAAAAAGAAGGCCGCCTCAAGGGTTATAAGGATGTAAGTCTTATTGATCTTCCGGGAATCTATTCCCTGTCTCCCTATTCCCTGGAGGAAGTTATCTCCCGGAACTATCTTTTGGATGAAAAGCCCGATGTAATCCTCAATATCATTGACGGGACCAACCTGGAACGGAACCTCTTTCTGACCACCCAGCTTTTAGACATGGGGATCCCCATGGTTGCGGCGGTGAATATGATAGACGTGGTGGAAAAAGCCGGGGATGTTATAAACCTGGAGGAGTTGGGGAAAACCCTGGGTTGTGAAGTCCTGGCGGTGTCCGCCCTCAAGGGTACGGGGGTGTGGGACGCGGCGGAAGCCGCAATCCGGGCTTCCGCAAGAGCTTCCGCTCAAGCTTCTGCTCAAGCTTCCGCCCAGGCCGCCGGCGAGGAAAACACGGGTAATATTCCCTGTTGTTTTTCAGCGCCCGTGGAAGAGGCTCTGGATAAAATTACGGCCCTCTTGGGGGATAAGGTCCCTCAAGCTCAGCGACGTTTTTTTGCCCTCAAAGTCTTTGAACGGGACGCGAAATTTGCGGAAAAGCTGCGTCTTCCCGAGGCGGAGGATCTGATCCGGGCGGTGGAAACCGCCCGGGAAGATGACGCGGAAACGATCATCACCGAGGAACGGTACCAATATATTACCCGTATACTCCCCAGGCTGCTTAAAAAGAAGACCCAGGAAAAACTCAGCCCCTCTGATAAGATCGACCGGGTGGTAACCAACCGTTTTGCCGCCCTGCCCATCTTCGCGGTGGTGATCTTTCTGGTCTATTTTATTTCGGTGACCACCGTGGGAACCTGGGTAACGGACTGGACCAATGACGGTCTTTTCGGTGAAGGCTGGCATATAACCGGAGGAGGCGCCTTTGCGAAGGCGGTGGAGGCCGCGGCGGAAGCCGTTGAAGCGGGAAAATTGGCCGAAAAACCGGCGCCGGAAAATTTTGGTATTTGGGTACCGGGAATCCCCGTGATGGCGGCTGGCTGGCTGGAAGCCGCCGGAACCGCGGACTGGCTGAACAGCCTCCTCCTGGACGGGATCATCGCCGGGGTGGGGGCGGTGCTGGGCTTTGTGCCCCAGATGCTGGTCCTCTTTATTTTCCTGGCCGTCCTGGAAGCCTGTGGTTACATGGCCCGGATCGCCTTTATCCTGGACCGGATCTTCCGGCGTTTCGGCCTTTCAGGACGGAGCTTTATCCCCATGTTGATCAGTACCGGCTGCGGCATTCCCGGAGTTATGGCCTCCCGGACCATCGAAAACGAGCATGACCGGCGGATGACGGTAATGACCGCCACCTTTATGCCCTGCGGCGCCAAGCTCCCTATCATAGCCCTTATATCCGGGGCGGTACTGGGGGGCGCCTGGTGGGTCGCCCCCAGCGCCTATTTCTTAGGGATCTTTTCGGTAATCGTGTCGGGGATCATCCTTAAAAAGACCAGGATCTTCGCCGGGGATCCTTCACCCTTTGTAATGGAGCTTCCCGCCTACCATCTCCCCACGGTCACCAACATCCTGCGGAGCATGTGGGAGCGGGCCTGGTCCTTTATGAGAAAAGCCGGAACAGTGATCCTCATCTCCGCGGTACTTATCTGGTTCCTTTCCAGCTTTGGTTTTACCGCCGAAGGCTTCGGCATGGTAGATGACCTTAACCATGGGCTCCTGGCGGCCATCGGCGGGGCCATTGCCTGGATCTTCACCCCCTTGGGTTTCGGTACCTGGGACGCCGCCGTAGCGACCATTACGGGCCTGGTGGCCAAGGAAAACGTGGTGGGCACCATGGGGGTACTCTACGGTTACGCGGAAGCGGCTGAGGACGGCGCCGAATTCTGGGATACCTTCGCCGCCAATTTTACGGTGATCTCCTCCTATGCCTTCCTGGCCTTCAACCTTCTCTGCGCCCCCTGTTTTGCCGCCATCGGAGCCATCAAGCGGGAGATGAACAACGCCAAGTGGACTTGGTTCGCCCTGGGCTATCAGACGGCCTACGCCTATATCATCGCCCTTATAATCTACCAGTGGGGGACCCTCTTTTCCGGCGGCGGTTTTGGGGCGGGAACGGTCTTTGGCTTCGCCGCCCTGGCGCTGATTATCTACCTCCTGGTACGGAAGCCGGCGAAACAAATTAAACCCGCCAGGGAAAGTCACCGGACCGCGGCATAGGAGGTTTTATGGGGGCCTTTATTTCGGAAAATTTTTCCACCATGGCTATCGGCGCGGTGGTCCTGGGGATTATCGCCTTTGCCCTGGTCAGGACCATCCTCAACCTCCGCAAAGGCAGGTCTCCCTGCGGCTGCGACTGTGAAAAATGCGCCGCGGCAAACAAGAAGCAGCAGGGCAAACAAAACCCTCAACACGGAATTGAGCCGGTTTTTAAATGAACCCCGGGACAAGCCCGGGGTATGAATTCCCGCCTTCCAATCATGGTCCCGCGGGACACGGTTGAAACAGCCTCAATTAAAATCCGGGAACAAATCCCGAACAGGCGGCCTTTCTATCATCCCTCGCCATAACCGGCGATAAGATCCCGGAAAAAATAGGCGCTATCCTTGGGGGTACGTTTTTGGGTGATATAATCCACATGGACAATACCGAACCGTTTGCTGTATCCCCAGGCCCATTCAAAATTATCCATAAAGGACCAGGCGTAATATCCCTTAAGGTTGATCCCCTCTTTGATGAGATCCGAACAGACCGTAAGATGCTGTTTTAGGTATTTGATCCGCTCCCGGTCATGTACCCGGCCGTCTTCCACATAATCCTGCCGGGCGTATCCGTTTTCAGTAACGTACAGGGGGAGGCCGCCGGAAATCGCCCCAATCCATCTGAGCTGCCGGGCAAGCCCTTCGGGAACTATGGGCCAGCCCATATCACTGGTATCCTGCCAGGAGGGTTTGGCGCCGTATTTTAAGGGTTCCTTTTTGTCAAAGGCTATAGGGTATTCAGAATAATAATTAACCCCGATAAAATCTATCTTTTGGGCGATGGTTTCCAGATCTCCATCCTTGACGGGGATAACCAAACCCAGTTTTTTGGTAACCAGTTCCGGGTAGCCCTTGCCTAAAACCGGATAGATGAATACTTCGGTTTCCACCGCCCGGGCGGTCTCCGCGGCTTTTTTGTCTTCCCGGCGGGCTGTGGCGGAGCGGGGAGTGCTGGGGTTCCAGGTGATGCCGATGGGGGCCTTAAGGCCGGTTTTCCGGTAGGCTTTGACGGCAAGGCCGTGGGCGAGGTTGACATGATGTACCGCCTTGATCGCCTGGTTAATATCCCGGATCCCCGGGGCGTGAACCCCCAGATGATACCCCAAATAGGCTATGCAGTATGGCTCGTTGATGGTGATCCACTGATCTACCAGGTCCCCCAGCTCGGCGAAACAAACTTTGGCGTATTCGGCAAAGGCTTCGGTGATAAACCGTTCGGTCCATCCCCCCTTATCCTGGAGGCTTTGGGGTAAATCCCAATGATAAATGGTGGCGCATGCCTGGATGCCGTATTTGTGCAGTTCCACGCAGAGGGCCCGGTAATAGGCGATCCCCTGGGGATTGACCTTGCCGGTTCCCTCGGGGATTATCCGGGGCCAGGCCAGGGAAAAGCGGTAGGACTTAAAGCCCAGCTCCGCCATGAGGGCGATATCTTCTTTATAACGGTGGTACTGATCGCAGGCAATCTCCCCGCTTTCACCGCCGTAAACCGCCCCGGGCTTCCGGGCAAAGGTATCCCATATCGACTCGCTCCGTCCCCCTTCGTGTCCCGCGCCCTCAACCTGATAACTGGCGGTGGCGGTCCCCCAGAGAAAATCCAGAGGAAAATCTAATTTTTGCATATACTACTTCCTTATCTTA
>JAITBE010000313.1 GCA_031283755.1 Spirochaetaceae bacterium | reverse complement strand
TAACGGGTTGCTTCATGCATCCTTTGTGTCCTTCGTGTCCTTCGTGGTTAGTTTTTCTTGGAAATTCCGGTGAATTCAAGGAAATTTTAACGATCAAAAAGTAAATGCTTTTGCCCTGGGGCTTGGGAACAGCGGGGCAGTAAGGCCCGGTTTGAACCAATGGGGCCGCGGAAAGTCATTCGAGAACGGTAATTTCCACCCGGCGGTTTCGGGCCCGGCCTGCCTCGTCCCCGTTGTCCCCCAGGGGTTTTGTCCCGCCCCAGCCTTTGTAGATAAACCGCTCCGGGGGAATGCCCCGGCTGACAAGCTCATCCACCATACGTTTGGCCCGGTTCAGGGAAAGTTCCATCTCCCCCGAAGGGCGGCCCACCGCGGCGGTATGGCCCTCCACCAGAAAGGTCCGGCCGGAAATTTGTCCCAGGGCCCGGGCAATGAGATCCAGCCGGGAACGTTCCTCGGGAAGAAATTCATCCGAATCCGGGTAGAAACGGGCGTCCCTGAGGGTAAGGCGCAGACCCTCGTCCACATTGGCAACATCGATACCCGCCGCGTCCATGGCAGGAACCGTTTCCCGGCCGCCGGAGGGGTCCGGACCGGGTTTCGGGGACGGATCGGGCTTCGGGACCGGATCGGGCTTTTGGGGCGGAGCGGATTTCAGGACCTTTTCGACGGAAAGGGCCAGGGAAGAGCGATCCAGGGGGACGATCCCCTCACCGAAGGTCAGGGTAAAACCCCGGAACCGTACCTCGGAGCCGTCGGACCAGGTATAGGTTTCGTCCAGGATATCCCGCATCAAAAGGGGAATACCGTCGGAAACCCGGAGGTAAATATCCACACTATGGGTACCCTGAAGCTGATTAAAACCCGGCCCCGGCTGCTGGTGCCGGGAGGCGTATTTGGCGAAGATCCGGTGTACCGGAGTATCCCGGTATGATTCAATCCCCCGGTATTCATATTCCGCGGTCAGGGGAACCGCCACGGGATGTCCCTCGTTGAGGGGGTCCACGACCCGGCGGCCCGGGGCCGTCCATTTGACCCCCACCCTGACCGGCTCATCGGGAAAAACCGGGAACCCCCGGAAGGATGGGAATCCCCGGTCCTCCTCAATTTTGATCTCGCCCTTTCCGGTAATCCCAAAACTGACGGGGATCACGGCGTCCACCGCCTGGGCGCTCTGCCGCATATCCCGAAGGGTTTCCTCAAGGACAAAAAAATTCCCCCGGTACCACCAGGTATCAGAACCGGCAGGAGGGGCGCCCCGGTCCGAACCGGGAAGGATGGATGCCCGAACCTCCCGGTACACATGGCCCACATAGCGGCCATTGTCGTACCGGGACCAGTCGGATCTCTCTACAATCTTGTAGGGGCCCCGGGCCCCCATGGAAAGTAATACCGCCCCGGTCTCTGAGGACCGGGCTCCAGACCCGGCCTGAGTCTTCTGGGCCAGTTCCGCCGCCCGGATCGAAAAAAGGCATCCCGTCAAAAAAACGATTACCCATAACAACTCTTTCAGTTTATGCTTTTTCATATCATCCCCTCTATATATTCGGCGCTTTTTGCCTTGTTTGATGGTATTTTCTTTTGATATAATAAAGCATGGATCAAATAAAACCGGAGGCGGATAATCTTACGGGCATGGATGCCGCCGGAGCCAAGGAATATATTTATCACTACATTACCACCTTAAAGCTGACGGAAAAAAAGCTCGAGGAGGTATCGGGGGAGCTCGCAAAATGGAAGGGCCGGGTGGAGCTGGCCCGTTCCGGAGGGGAGGAAGCCCTGGCCCTGGAAGCGGAAAAGGAAGTCCGTAAATTTGAAGCGGAACGGGACACCCTGACCGGGGAAATCCGGGAATTAACCGGGGAGATAACCCGGCTGCGCCGGCAGCTTCCCGGTCTTGCCGCCCGGGAACGGAGCATCGATCCGGACCTTTTGGAGCAGGAGCTGTTAATGGCCCTGGGCTATAGCCCGGGGGAAACGGAGGGGGAAGCCCGTAAAACCGCCGGGGAATTTGAGAAGCTCAACGTTGACATGGCCCTGGAAGCCCTCAAGGCAAGGATGCGGCAGGAACCGTGACGGTCCCCCGGGGATTCCTCCTCCCGGACCCTCTGTTTTTTTGCCCGGAAGCGCTTAAACCCCGCATTGCGGAAAAATCGATTTACCGTTAAGGTTATTCCTATGAGCAGCTCCGTCCGGTCCCTGGTGCGTCATGGTTCTGCCTTGTCCCTGCTCACCCTGGTTTCCCGGGTCTTGGGCCTGGTCCGGGAGATGACCAAGGCGGCGCTTTTGGGAACCAGCGCCCTTTCGGACGCCTTTTCCGTGGCGTTTTTGATCCCCAACCTGTTCCGCCGGCTCTTCGCGGAGGGTTCCATTTCCGTGGCCTTTATACCAACCTTTAAGGAATACCTCCTGGAAAATGACCGGGATAAGATCCGGGAATTCCTCTCCTCGATTTGTACTTTTTTGACCTTTTTTGTAACCCTGGCGGTGATGGCCGGAATCCTGCTCACCCCTCTTTTGGTCCCCATTTTCGGTATCGAAGAATTGGACGAAACCATCCTGTTGACCCGGCTGATGTTTCCCTTCCTGGCCTTTATCTCCCTGGCTGCTTTTTTTCAGGGTATCCTGAACAGCGTCCGGATCTTTGCCCCCTCGGGGCTTGCCCCCATCCTGCTCAACCTGGTTACCATTTTATGCGCCTATGGCCTCAGTCCCTTTACCGCGAACCCCGCCCGGGCCATGGCCGTGGGGATCCTCCTGGGGGGCTTTTTGGAAGCGGCTATCCAGTTTCCCTTTGTGCTGAAAAAGGGGATCCGGTTTTCCTTTACGGGCCTGAAACGGGCCATGGGAAACCCCGGTACCCGGGCGGTCCTCAGGCTCATCGGGCCTACCGTCATCGGCATGGCGGCCTACCAGCTCAACGACCTGGTCTCCACAGCCCTGGCGGGAAACGCCGGGGAAGGGGTGGTCTCCAGCCTGCAATATTCCCTCCGGCTCCAGGAGCTTATTTTGGGGATATTTGCGGTTTCCATCGGAACAGTGCTTTTGCCGGACCTGGCGGAGGACGCGAAAACCGCCCGCTGGGAGCGTTATAACCAACGGCTTCTTTCGGCCATGGATATCATCACCCTGATCACTATTCCCGTTACTTTTTTTTCCCTTGCCCAGGGGGAGACCCTGATCCGCCTCCTTTTTCGGACCCGCAGTTTTGACGAGGAATCGGTCCGCTTAACCCTGGCGGCCTTTACCTTCCACATGCCGGGGCTCTTTGTTATCGCCCTGAACCGCATCCTGGCCCCGGCCTTTTATGCCCAGAGCAATTCCAAATCCCCTACCCTGGCGGGGCTGTTGTCCCTTGGGGTAAATATGGTCCTGGCGGCGATCCTGGCGGGCCCCCTGCAGGGGGCGGGAATCGCCCTGGCCCTGTCCCTGGCGGGCGCGGTAAATACCGCCCTGCTCCTCTTTTTTCTCCGCCGGAATCCCCATGTCGCCGTGGGCAAGGCCCTGCGCTCGGCTTTGGTTTATGCCCTCAAGCTGATCCTCTTTTCCGGTGTTGCCGTGGTTCCGGTCCTGTGGGCAAGCCCCCGCCTGATATCACGGTTTTCAGGTTCGGGGCGGCTCGCCGCCCAGGGCCTCCCCCTGGTTATCTCCCTGGCCATTTTCGCGGCGGTGGGGATCTTCCTCCTCCTTATCACCGGGGACAAACAGGTCCGGGCCATAATCAGGATCTTCAGAAAGGCCTAGGCGGTTTTCCCAAACCAGGACCCTCCGATAACCACTCCGCGGAGGCTCATTGCTGTATTTTGAAACTTTCTCTCGACAGAAATGCCCTTTAGTGATAAACTCGTTTATTATTGTGCATCAAAACCCGGTTGGTTTTGATCCAGCTTCTATTCTAAGCGAAAGGGGTACTAAGCAAAATGAAAAAGATGTTGTTATCGTTTCTGATCTTTTGTATGGTCCTGACCCTGGGGTTTGCCCGGGGCGGACAGGCGGATTCTTCCGGCAAGGTCGAACTTAACTTTATGGAGGTGATGACCAGTCCCACCAGGACCGAGGTTATCAGAGAGATTATCGCCCAATATGAAGCCCTGCACCCGAATGTTAAGATCAATCTAATCTCCCCGCCCTATGAGCAGGCCGACGGCCGGCTTGTTATGAGCCTTGAGGCGGGTGAACCCCTGGATATTGTGGAGGTTCGGGATATCCGCGCTTCCCAGCATGTCCTTAATAACCAGCTTGAGGACCTTACCCCGTATGTTAACCGCTGGAGCGGATGGAATACCATCCTCCCCACGGGTAAGGATCTGGCCGCCGCCGCCGGGGGTAAACCCTATATGGTTCCCCAATTTTTCTATATTCCCGCCCTTTTCATCAGGACCGATGTCCTTGCCCGGCTGGGGATAACCAAAATTCCGGAGACGCTGGATGAACTTTTTGCCAACTGCAAACAGATCACTAATCCCGCCCGGAGCCAATACGGTTTTACCATCCGGGGCCGGGGCAATCCCTTCCGGCAGACGGATCTCCTGACCATTTCGGACATCAAAGATATTGACCTTACCAGTTTTTATAAAATGAAAAACGGGACGGGTATTTTTGACAACCCCGAATATCTGGCCAGTTTCAGCCGCTTTGTGGATCTGTTCAAAAACGCCGTTCCCTCCGACGGGGTCAACTGGGGGTTCAACGAGCAGATCACCTCCTTCGCGTCCGGCATTACCCCCTATCTGATGCAGGACGCCGACGCGGTACCGGTGGTGGACGAACTTCTCCGCCGGGATCAGTTCACGGTGGTTCCCATGCCGGTGGGCCGGGCCGGGGTTTTCTATTATGAACCGGGTTTTGCCAGCCTGGGTATCCCCTCTTATTCAAAAAACAAGGAAGCGGCCTGGGATTTCATTACCTTTATATCAAATCCCGATAATAACGCCAAAATCTGCAAGGCCTACGGCGCCCTGCCGGTACATTCCACCACCTTCGAGAAGGATACCTATTTCAGCAGCGGGGTTTATCAGGCCTGGGCAACCATCCTGAATTCTCCCCAGAAGTATGTGACGGTCCGGTATCCCTATACCTCGGAAAAATATCCCGGATGGGCCCAGGTCTACGAGCAGTTCTTCCAGTCCGCCCTGTTGGGACAGACCACTCCCGCCCAAACGGTTAAGGCCTGGTCTGACTACTGGAAATAAAGCGGCTTTATCGTCTCCGTGTTTGGGATGGTTTTCCGAAGCTTTAGCCAAGGGCCGGTTTAATGAAGAACCCAGGAGCAAGTTCCGGGGTATGGACCAGGCCTTCCAATCAGGTGAGTCTTGAAACCTGTCGGGGAAAGCCCCCAGTGGCCCCGCCGCAAAAGCGGCGGGGCAGCGCCGGCCGCCGAGAGAAAGTTTTGTGAATTTTTCTCATTTTGCGGGGGAGTTTTTGCCCTATGGGCTGGGAAAATTGAACTGCCCGGAGGAGCGGACAC
>JAITBE010000216.1 GCA_031283755.1 Spirochaetaceae bacterium | reverse complement strand
TCTTCCGATCTCCCCCGGTTCCCTGAGACCCTCCGCAACGCCGTAGACCAGGTTCCTGCCGGGTAACACCCCCCATCCGTCCGCCGCTTCCCCCGCGTAAGCCGGGGGCATTTTGCCTTTTCGCCGCTAAAGCCCGCTGGGGAGGGCCAATTGCCCGGCGGGGGCCGGAGATGACGGCGTTGAAGGCCGCGGCTAAAAAAGGCGCCGCATCGAACATATCCTTAGGCCTCCGGGACCGGATGTCTCCCCCCCTGTACCCCGCGCCGCGGCGAAGCCCGCAGCACCCCCCGGTTCCCTGAGACCCTCCGCAACGCCGTAGACCAGGTTCCTGCCGGGTAACACCCCCCATCCGCCCGCCCTCTTCCCCCGCGTAAGCCGGGGGCATTTTGCCTTTTCGCCGCTAAAGCCCGCTGGGGAGGGCCAAATGCCCGGCGGGGGAGCCCGGCGGGATACAAAGAGCGTCACGCCAAAGCGTGCGTAAATAAAGGCCACGACCGTCTAGCCCCCGCCGGGCAATTGGCCCTCCCCAGCGGGGCTAGACGGTAAGGCGCAAAACGCCGTCCGCGAGGAGCTTTTCTATATCCCCGTCCTGGATCCGGGCGGTAAGCTCCACCGCGCGGCCGGTACGGAAAAAAAAGAGCCAGGAACGGATCGGTTTATCAAATATATCCCCCGCCGCCCGGGCATAAGCCGTCAGTTGTCCCCGGTGGCGGTCCGGGGCCTCGATCCGGTCGGTTTTAAAATCCACCACGTGGATAACGCCTTCCCATTCAAAAAGCAGATCGATTTGACCGGTGATGGTAAAGGTCTTTTCCGCGGCCTTTGAAAAAGTAATAATGGGGAATTCCGTTTCCCAATATTCCGCCCGCAAGCTCTGTTGACCAAGATCGGATGCAAAAAAACGGTCCTCCATATCCCGGGCGGCGGCCTGAATGAGGTTTGAATTTTTTTCATCCAATCCGGCGATGAGCCTGAGGGATGGTTTCCTCCCGGTAAACCGGGCCTCTACAAAATCGTGGACCAGGCTGCCAAAATCGTTTGGGTCCAGATTTACCCTTTTGAGGAGCCGGCTGAGGTCATCCTCAGCCTCCCCGGCTTGATCCGTATCCGGGTAGTGCAGGCTGCTTGCGGGGATCAGGGAGCGGGCCGGAACCGGCGCGGCGATAAGTTCCGCACCGGCATAGAAGGCCCCGGCGGCTGCCGCCGCTTCCTCCATGGAAAGGGACGGCGCCTGACGGGGCGTGGTCTTGCCGGAGCCCCGGCTCAGTTTCCAAAGTTCCTCCCGGGAGACCACGGGGATGGGCCGGATTGAAAAAGGCGGATCTTCAGGGGAGATAAGGACCGGGAGGAGCAGGTCCAAAAAACTGGCGGCAGCCTTATTTTCCCGGTTTAAATAGAGCTGGAACAGCCGCTCCTTTAGGGATTTCGGGGTGTATTCCCCGTCTTCCGGGTCAAAATCCTGCTTTTCTTTTGCGGTCCGTCCCGGCAGGGAGGCGGTTAAAAAGAGGGCGTTTTCCGCCCTGGTCATGGACACATAGAGGAGCCGCCGCAGTTCGGCGATGCTTTTTGCCGCTTCCTCCTCTTTTTGGCGGTTAAAAAAATAATTGCCGCTGTTTCCCGGCAGTTCTTCCGCCTGGGGCAGGTTTAAGGTGATACCGAATTTTTCGTTAAAATACAGGGGCTGGGAGTTGGTATTATACGCCCCCCTGCTGCCGCAGTGATAAACAAAAACCACGGGAAATTCCAGGCCCTTACTTTTATGGATCGACATGATCCGTACCCCGGTCATTCTCTCCGCAGGAACATCCAGGTCGTCGAGTTTTTCCTCTCCCCCGATGAGGCCCCCCAGGTAATCGACAAAATCCACCAGGGTTTCCCCTTGCATTTCGGTGATCCGGGCCAGTTCAAAAAACAGATCAAACAATTCCCCGTATATTTGGGAAGACGCCGACCAGGCTGTTTCGTAACGATACCCCTCTTCGTACCAAAGTTTTGTTAACAAAGCGGTAAGGGGCAGGGTCCGGGCCGCCCCGGTCAGGGCCTGGTACCGGGTCCGGGCCTGCTGATAACGGGCCAATTCCTCCGGGGGGACCAGGCTGTCCAGGGCTTCGTCAAAGGGCCCGCCGTCATGGAGCATACACACCGACAGGGTGAGATCGCTTAACCGCATAAAGGGCGAACGGATAAGGGCCGCATAGGCGATCCGGTCCGCGGGGTACACCAGAAGCCGCAGCAGGTTATAGAGATCGTTGATAGGGGCGTCGGTAAAAAGCCCCGCGGGTTTGTCCGCGGTAAAGGGGATGTTGAAGACCTTAAATTGTTTTTCCAGGGCGATCTGATGGGTATAGGAACGCTGGAGGACCGCAAAATCACCGTAAGCGCAGGGCCGCTTTTTCATGGTTTCCCGGTCCCGCTCTTCAATAAGATACCCCGAATCAACCATCTCCCGAATCCGGGCGGCAATAAAAGCCGCTTCCAGATCCGCGGTGGAAAGCCCGTAGGGATCATTTTCGGGCATACGGTCTTTATCAAGAAAGCAGAAATAAACCGGCGGATTCCGCTGGTCTTCGGGATCAATGGTTCGGAAAGGGGAGGGATAGATCCGGTTGTAGGATGCCTCAAAATCCGGAAACTCCCCCTCCGCGGGGAGAAACACCCCCGGACCCGCGGGGTCTTCGGACGGGCCGGGCGGCAGGCCGCCGAAAATAAAATTAAAGGCCCCGATAAGGATGGCCTTGGACCGGTAATTGTGGATCAGGTTCAGGCTGCTTTTGTCCCCGGAACCGCCTGAAAGGATCCGGGCGAGGCTGCGGAATACCGAAACATCCGCGCCCCGAAAGCGGTAAATCGATTGTTTTTCATCTCCCACAAAAAAGAGCTTATCCGGGCAGAGCTCATCCGGCCGGGGAATCCCCGGTTCCATCCGGCCTGGATTTTCGGCAAGTAAAAAAATCAAATCCCGCTGCAAGCGGTTGTTGTCCTGAAACTCATCGATCATTATCGCCCGGAACATATCCTTATACATTTTTCTGATGTCGGGGTACCGGGCAAGGGCATCTACCGCGAGGCAGGCAATGTCCTGAAAACTAAGCAGCCCCGCTTCCCGCTTTTGCCGGTTGAACAGCCCCTGAAACTCATCCACCAGGGGAAACACCCCGGCGATAAGCCCGCATTGAAGGGCCATATTGGCCAGAGATTCAAGTTCCCCGTAGAGGCGGTTTCTGAGTTCGTTGAGATTTTCTTTGAGGGGAACAAATTCCGCCCCGTTGCCCCCCAGGTGGCTTTGGGACTTTAACGTAAAGAGGTATTCAAAATACTCCCTTATTTCCTGCCGCGGGACCTCTTCGGCCTCTTCCGAATCGCCGGCATCCGTCAAAAAACCGTTTTTTTTCAGCAGTCCCCGAATATCCGGGGTTTTGGGGAGGGCCTTGTCCAGGACCCCGGCAATTCTCAGATAAAAGCTGTTGGTTTTTTTGGTGATCCCCTCCAGTTCCTGCCGGGCGTTTGTTACCAGAGCCCCTGCCTCCCCGGTTTTTTCCCTCCATTGCCGCAAAAGCTCCTCGCCCTGGGCCTGCTTAAAGGAATTAAAATCCAGCGGATTACTGATGGGGCTGTATTTGACCACAACCCCGGCAAAAAGTTCTTCCGCCAGGATTCGGATCTTCCGGTCGGCCATTAAAAGTTGAAGGGCCGCCTCGTCCCGGTGATTCAGTACAAAGGGAAGGGCGGCGTCCCGGGCAAGTTTCTGTACCCCCCCGTCGTTGGTGATAAAATCCGCTCTGATGCCGTAACGGCGGGCCGCGGTCCGGGCGATCCGGGCGCAAAAAGAATCCAGGGTGGAGATGTGGGCCTTATAAAAATCCCGGATACCCCGGCAGGCTTCGGGATTATCCTGGTGTTCCGCGAGCAGGCCGTAGATGCGGCTGTACATGGTGTTTACCGCTTTATTGGTAAAGGTGAGGGTAAGAATTTCCTCCACCCGGTATTTACGTTCCATCACCAGCCAGGCATACCGGGCGGCCAATACCTTGGTCTTGCCCGAACCCGCTCCGGCGGCGACCACCACGTTGGCCGCCGCCGCCGCCGCTTCCCGCTGTTCCTTGTCAAGTTCCGCAAGGATCTTGTTATCGGCCATATTTCCGCTCCCGGGCGTTCAATGAAAAGGTGGTTCGGCAAACAGCCTGGTAATCACAACCCAGACATCTCTGAAGCTCCGGTTTTCCCGGAGAAAAATTCAGGGAAGTAACAACCGCGGAAAATTGTTTTACATAATCGTTAAAGGCGTCCAGGGTTTCCTGATAGGCTTCCCGGGTATGCCCTTTTTTCCCGCCCGGCGACCCGATGACCGCGGTCATATCCCGCTGATTGATACTGATAAAAAAGGCCCCCGCCACGGCGCAGTTGTTTTTTTCTTCGTAAAGGCTGGTATACATGGGCATTTGAAAATCCTCCAGCGGGGAATCTTCGGTATGGGTACTTCCCTTTTTTGAGGGGGGAGCGCCGGTTTTATAATCGATAATCACCGGCGCCCCCTCCGGGGAAAGGGAGACCCGGTCGAGCCGCCCGTTAAAGAGGATGTCCCCGGCAGCCAATTCCAGGGAATACTCCAGTTCCGCCACCGTGTACCCGGAAAAATATTCCGCCTCGATTTCCAGGAGCCGATCCAGCCGTTTGGCTATGGCCGCGGACTGGGACACCAGGAGGGGTACTGCCAGGGGCCCCTGAAAAGCCGGATAGTGATGGGCCGCCTCATCGGTGTACTGGCGGATCCAGTCCCGGTACTTTTCTATATGACCCGCCGTAAACACCCGGTCTTCTTTACGGATCCGGGCAAAGAGATTTTTTAGGATCTCATGGTACAATAAACCCAGGGAGGCATCGTCCAGGAGTTTTGCCTCCGGGAAAAAACCCTCGACGGCAAAGATCTTTCCGTAGAGCCAATAAACAGGGCAGTAAAAGAATTTGTTTAGATCCGTGGCGGAAACCTTGAGGTAGTCCCCGGAATCATGTTTTTTTTGTACCGCCCCGATCCGTTCCCGGAGCATCCGGGCGTAAGTCCCCTCCGGGGGAAAGGCCCCGCGGAGGATGTCGAAGTTGACGGCTCCCTGTCCGCAAAGGGGGGTCCGCCATTGGTCAAAGCCCTTTTTTTGTATGGAGAAAAGCCGCCGGGGAAATTGAAGGGATTCCCCGCCCAGATCCGGAACATAGCCGTTTCCGGCCCACCAGTCCCGTTCTTGTATATAGGGATCTTCCCCGGCCGGCGGCGCGGTTTCAAGGCTGCCGGAAAAATAACTATGGGGTATGGCCCAGCCTGAAAAGGTCCGTTCCGAAGCGCTGAACCGGGTTATGGGCTTAAAAGTTCCGATGGGCCCGCTCTGGTAAAGCCTGAAAAAAACCGGCGAGGCGTCCGTATCGGGTAAGCCCAGTTTGTCCCGTTTGTCCTGACGCAGAAAATCAAGGGGTTCGTAAAGCACGGTGGCGGCGTTTTGGGTCACGTTAAGGACCAGATGACAGGAGAAGGGGGCGGCCGCGGCGACCCGGTAGGGGAAAATATTCACCCCCGAATCGGGCCGCAGGGGAACGTACTGTTTTTCCTGCAATATATCGAGGTAAAAACCAAAGGGCGAGGGTGGGACCAGGCCGGGGTATTCCTCTTCAAGCCGGATCAGGGCCGAAAGTTCCTCAACGCAGCGGGCCAATACGGCATTTCCCTCGCCGGTGCAATTATCCCGGGAGAGGAACCCCGGAAATACCGACTCAGGATGAGCCGCCTCGGGGTAGGCTTCGCGGATCCGTTCGGGACCGGGGGATTGTTCCCAGACCCGCCCCCGGAAGGCAAAATACCGGTTTCTGATGTCCCGAAAGCTCCGGGAGGCCGAGAGGGCTGTCAGATGGGTTTTCAGCAGTTCATAATAACCCCTCAGCCGCTCCTCCCGCGGGGAACGCCGGAAGGCCGCAAGCCAGATGTCCACGGGCCGGCCTTGATCAAAAAAACTTGAAACGCAGTTGTTTTTTATCCCGAATTCAATTAATTCTTCATTACGCTCCGGATCCGCCCAGGGCAGGTGTTCATTGAGGAGCAGGGCCTTAAGGGCGGGAAATGAAAAGTTATTTACCACACAGGTATTGATCAGGGAAAAAAGTTTTCCCGTCCCGTAATCCCCCAGGGGTTTCCCTGCCCGCCGGCGGAAGGGGATGTGGTAGAGGGAAAGTTCCCGTACCAGATAGGGCTCCACTTCTTTTAGCTCCACCACGCTCAGCGCCATATCATCATAGGGGATGCCCGCTTCTTCGTGGAGCCGGCGGAGTTCCAAGGCCGCGCCGCGGATCTCGGCCCGCTGGGAATCATAAAAATACAGGGAAGGCCGCGGTTCCGAATCGGACAGACGGACCAGATGAACGGCCGGCTCCCTCTGAAGCAGATCCGCATATTCGGAAAAATCTTCAATGGCTTCGGGGAAAAAAATGTAATATACCGACGCCGTGTCCCTCAGGGGCGGCTTTTCCCAGGATGGTTCAAAAAAACCGTATTGCGCGAGGAAACTTGTGTACTCTTTTTCCAAAAGGGCGAAGTCCCGGTCCTCGTCATCGGGAACAAAATTCAACGCCTGTTCCTGCCGGCTTTTTAACAGGACCAGCGAGGGGAGGATTTTCGTGAGTTCTTTGACAAAAATAGTCCCCTGGCCGGCGAATTCCCGGGGAATCAGGGAACTAAAAGGGAAGGCGTTGGTTTTTGGGGCAGCGGCGTTGAAGTCCCGGGCGGCTTCGGCGTTTTTTTTGACCAATAGGTGGGTAAAGAGTTTTCTTACCACATCGGAAACCGGTTCTTGATCCCGGTTTTCGGTCCGGATAGCCGTTTCTTTGAACCGGTCCCAGGCGAGGAAACGGTTTACCGCCACGGAACGTTCCCCGGTAAAGGCGTTTATTTTCCGCGCCCAGGTCAACGAAGCGGTTTCCGAGGGAAACACAAAACGAGTATTCCGGTTTTTTATTTCCCGGGAAATAATTTCCAAAACCTGGTTCATCCGGAGCCGCCAATTTTTACCATAGTATCATGCCTCCGTGTTCAGACCATAAAAAAGTGTAGGTTTTTCCCAAGAAGGGAACCTGCTCCCAACGCGGAGCGGCGCAAGGGATAGAAGCGGAATACGTTTTGGCAGGCTCTGCCTGTCAAAACGTATTAGAGCGGATAGCCCGGTCCGGCGCCCGCGCCGGATGCGCCCCAATTCCAAGGCAAAATCCACGGGCTTGCCTGTGTCCGGATACGAGCCGGCCGGTCCGCCCCGGTTTTGTTGTGCCGGCTGCCATTCGTTATTGGCCAAAAAAATCAACCGCCCGTTTCATGTTTTGGATCACCGGAACCGAGAAGGGACAGCGTTTTTCGCAATTTCCGCAGCTTATACAATCGGAACCGTGTTTGTCCAGGGCCTGGTAATGCTGTACCACCGTGGGGGGGATCCGCTTTTGGTTCAAGGCGGCAATGTCCAGGAATTTGGTTACCGCGGCAACGTCGATAAAGGACGGGCAGGGGAGGCAATGGTTACAGTACATACAGTTGCCCCGGAAATCCCCCTGGTAATTTTCAATAATCGTACTGTAATCCCGTTCGGCTTCGGTTTTATCGAGATACCCTACCGCTTCCAGAACCTC
The DNA here is from genome assembly GCA_031283755.1 of Spirochaetaceae bacterium. GTDB lineage: Bacteria > Spirochaetota > Spirochaetia > Treponematales > Breznakiellaceae > JAIRMO01. The sequence continues at coordinate 1,299 of JAITBE010000216.1, read as the reverse complement.
CTGCGGGCTTTTACAGCCGATGAGGGTGCTCACCACTCCGGGTCTGGTAAGGGCATAGTGGATACATTGGGCTATGGTCATGGGCCGGGAAAAGGGAGTCAGATCTTTGGAAAGGAGTTTTCCCGCGCAGAGGGTCTTCATCACCGTAATGCCCACCTCCCGTTGTTCACAAAGGCGGTACAAGGCGGCCCGGGTTGGTTCAATCTGGAGTTTGAAGTTTTGCTTGAGTTTTACCTCGTCCAGCAGTTCATAGATATCCGATTCCGCGGGGGTCATGTCAAAGGCGGGATTGACGCTGAACATGATCAGATCCACCACCCCGGTTTCCACGATCCGGCGGGCGGTAACGCTGTTGTGACAGCTCGCCCCGATGGCCCGGATTATGCCCTTTTTTTTCAGGTCCTGGGCGTAGGTTAAAAGCCCGGACTCAAAGACATCGGAAAAATCCTTGGGGGTATCCACAAAAAAGAACATCCCAAAATCGATGTAATCCGTATTCAGATCCACGAGGAGGCTCTCGAAGTATTTTTTGCAGGTCTCCAAATCCCGGCTTACGTCGTTTTGCTCATGGATATCGGTAGAACCGATATGTCCCTGGATGAGGACCTTGTCTCGCTTCCCCCGGATGGCCCTGCCGATATGGTTTCTGACCGCCTTGCCGGGCATGAACACGTCCAGGAGGTTGATCCCCTGATCCAGGGCGGCGCCTATAATGCCTTCCACCTCCGCATAGGGCTTATCGTCCAGATAACCGCCGCCAAGGCCAATAACCCCGGCGGAAATACCGGTTTTTCCTATGGTACGATACAACATACTACCTCCGCGCCTGCCGGGAAGAATTGAAAACAGCGGCTTTTTCAAAATCCGATACTTTGAAAAAAACCTCATTATTTTATAATAAATTCAAATCCACTGACAAGGCCAGGGCAAAAGCGTTTACTTTTTGATCGTTAAAATTTCCTTGAATTCACCGGAATTTCCAAGAAAGACTAACCACGAAGGACACAAAGGATGTATGAGGCAATGCTTTATTCCTTCCTTCTGCGCCTTTGTGCGCCTTTGTGGTTAAAAATTCTTCAATGTTTTGGCAAATTTCAGCCTCTGAAAAGCAAATGCTTTTGCCCTGCCTGGCGGCCAGGGCAGCGTCATTTAGTTTTTGATCGTTAAAATTTCCTTGAATTCACCGGAATTTTTAAGAAAGACTAACCACGAAGGACACGAAGGACACAAAGGATGTATGAGGCAATGCTTTATTCCTTCCTTCTGCGCCTTGGTGCGCCTTTGTGGTTAAAAATTCTT
>JAITBE010000242.1 GCA_031283755.1 Spirochaetaceae bacterium | reverse complement strand
TGCCCCGTTCCAGCGCCACCATGCCGGTACGGGCAAGTTCCAGGATGCCATAGGGACGTAACAGGAGGAGGAGGCCGTTCAGCTTTTCCATATCGCCGGTAGCCTCAATCGTAATCGTGGAGGGGGAAACATCGACAATCCGGGACCGGAAAATGCCGGCAATCTCGATCACCGCCGGCCGGGTCCGCTCGTCCGCCCCGATCTTTACCAGCACGATCTCCCGGCGCAGGCAGGAACCGCCGTCCAGTTCACGGACCGCGATCACATCCACGAGTTTACCCAGTTGTTTGATGATCTGTTCCAGCACCGGGTCCGCCCCCGTCACCGCAATCGTCATGCGTGACACGGAAGCGTCCTCTGTCTCCCCCACCGTCAGGCTGTCAATGTTGAAGCCCCTGCGGCTAAAGAGACCGGAAACCCGGCTTAAGGTTCCTGCCCGGTTTTCCACCAGGGCGGACACCACATGCTGTTTCACCACAAGCCCTCGCATCGCGGACATAGCCCCATCCTAGCAAAGCGGTGGAGTTTCGGCAAGCGGTGTGCTCGGCAAGTATGCCGACATCAAGCAGGGGGGGCCTGCTACCCCGAACAATGTCCTCGTAAGTGGACTTTGGGGCAAGCCCCAAAGTCCGAAAACCAAAAACGTGTAAGGCCACAAAACGCGAAACATTTTTAGCCCGTTTTTGGTTCGTGGCCCCCCCTTCGCCCGGGCCCCCGGCTGCGCCGTGGTCCCTGGCTACCCCCCAATCAAGGGCTTCGCCCTAGTGGGCCGATTGGACTAAAAACAATGGACTTGTTCAAGAACCCGGTTGGTTCAACGGAAGTTGAACCAATCAAAAAGCTTCAAGTACGAATAATTGGGCTTAAAAGATCGGCAGACAAGCCGGCCATAAGAAACACGAAAAAAAGGCAGCAACAAAAGGACAAATAGAGGGCAATTTCTACACGAATCAATTGGCCAATTTTGGATCCAGAGCGTCGCGTAGTCCGTCACCTACAAAGTTGAATGCCAGTACGCTCAAAAAGATCATAAACCCCGGGGGAATCCAGAGCCAGGGCTTTTCGGTCAAAGTTGTCAGTGATTGGGCGTCGGTCAGCATATTGCCCCAACTTGCCGTCGGCGGATTGACGCCCATGCCTAAAAAACTTAAGCCCGATTCCATGATGATAAACCGGGCAATGTTAAACGTGGCCTGTACTAAAATAGAACTAAAGATATTGGGCAGTACATGGAAAAACAAAATACGCTGGGTTCTAAATCCGGAAGCAACCGCGGATTTTGTATAATCCATTTCTTTTATAGAAAGAACATTGCCCCGTACCAGCCGGGCTGCCGCGGGCCAGCCTAAAATCCCCATGATAATAATAATCCGGTCAAGTCCCGGACCAATAACACTGCTCACCACCATAATAAGGATCAGGGTAGGAAAAGACATAAGTACTTCCGCCGCTCGCATGATTATTATATCAACAGTGCCGCCAAAGTAACCGGAATGGAGTCCCAAAAGCACTCCCAAAAATGTTGTAACGAGGGTAGTACCTATTCCCACCGAAAGAGAAACCCGGGCCCCGTAGATAAGCCGGGACAGCACATCCCTGCCTATTTGATCGGTCCCCAGGATATGTTTACCCGAAGGGGCGGATTCAAACCCGGAACCTATTTCATAAGGACTATAAGGAGCAAGCAAAGGCGCGAAAACGGCGCTCAAAATAAAAATCAAAACAATAAAAAGACCAACGAGGGCAAGTTTATGCTCACAAAAACGTCTCCAAATTCGGAGAAACTCATGGGCCTTTGATGAATTGACGGCCATGTATTCATCCTCCTCTTTTATCGGTATTTGATCCGGGGATCCGCTGCCGCATAAAGAATGTCCGTAATAAGGCTGGAAAAGATCACCATGCCCGCGGTCATTAAATTAAGTCCCATAAGTACCGGATAATCCCGCACCAGTATTGAATCTATGGTAAGCCGCCCTATGCCGGGCCAGGAAAAAATTCGTTCCACTATTACAGCACCCCCCAAAAGACTGGGAATTTCCAGCCCTACCAGCGTAATTAAGGGAAGGAGCGCGTTTCTAAAAGCGTGTATACCGATACAAGTAATAAACGGAACGCCTTTAGAAGCGGCGGTACGAAGATAATCCTGCTGCAAAATATCCAGCATGGAGGATCGGATATACCTGATAAAGCGACCCGCAATGGCCGTGGCTAATATCGTACAGGGCAGCGCCAGATGATGAATGATGTCCGGGACGCTTCTATCACCTCCCAATGTAAACATTCCGCTGGACGGGAACATCCGTAGTTTAATGCTGAATATAAATATCAAACCAAGGCCAAGAAAAAAATTAGGCGCCGAAACGCCGAAGAAGGCCAGGACCGTGGCGGCATAATCAAAGACCGAGTGCTGCTTCAGAGCGCTCAGGACTCCCAGGGGAATGGCAATCAAAATGCCGATAAGCAAGGCGCTGCCCATAAGTATAAAAGTTGCGGGGATTCTTTCGCCGATAACCTGCGTTACCGGCCTAAAAGAGCTGAAAGAATAACCCAAATTTCCCCTCAGAATATTGCCAAGCCAGGCAAAGTATTGGCGGTACACAGGGGCGTCCAGTCCCAGACTGCGGGTCATTGCTTCCCTGGCTTCGGGAGTCGTATTCGGCCCAATCATCAGATCCACAGGGCTTCCGGGCGCCAAATATACGATAAAAAAGGTAACGAAGGTTACTCCAAAAAGAATAGGAATCATCATCATCAGCCTGCGGATCAAATAATTTTTCATGCTGCTCCCATTATAAAAACCAGTGGCATCACTGCCTGCGTTCAATCGAACATGAACGTGAAACGTTCATGCCGTTTTCCCTTTCCAGTCCTCACGACGGATAGAAAAATGGCAGGCGGAAAAATGTTCTCCGTCTTTTTTCAATTCCGGCTCTTCCCGGGCGCAGAGGGTCTGTGTAAACGGGCAGCGGGTACGGAAACGGCATCCCGACGGAGCATCCAAAGGGCTGGGCGCCTGACCGGAAAGAACAATTTTTCCCCGGTTCCGGCTGCGGGGATCGGGAACCGGATAAGCGCTGAGCAGGGCCTGGGTATAGGGATGCCGGGGATCGGCAAAGATAAGCTCCGTAGGCGCCAACTCCACAATCCTCCCCAGATACATGACCGCGATGCGGTTGCTTATATACTTTATCGCCCCCAGGCCGTGCGCGATAAAGAGATAGGTCAATCCAAGTTTTGTACGCAGTTCTTTGAACAGCTCCAATATCTGGGCCTGAATAGATACATCCAGGGCGGAAATAGCCTCATCGCAGATGATCAGTTTGGGCCGCAGGGCAAGGGTTTTGGCAATGCTTATCCGCTGCCGCTGACCACCTGAAAATTCATGGGGGAACCGGTCCTTTACTTTTTCGTTTAGGCCGATAAGCGCCAGAATACGGTTTACCTCGCCATCAATCTCAGCGCGGGGAACGATCTGATGAACCGACAGAATTTCTTCCAGCGTACTCTCCACCGTTTTATGGGGATTCAGGGAAGAATACGGGTCTTGAAAAACCATCTGCATCCGCTTCCAGATAGGACGCATTTGGGAACGGGAATAGCCGGATATATTTTCTCCTTCAAAAATGACCTTCCCGGCGGTGATTGTCTCCAGATGCATGACGGCCCGGCCTATGCTTGATTTACCGCAGCCCGATTCCCCAACCAGTCCCAGGGTTTCATTGGGAAATATTTCCAGCGAAACATCATCCACGGCCCTTACATATTTGTTGACCCGGGAAAAGACGCCGCTCCTGAGAGGATAATAAACCTTGAGGTGGTCCAATCGCAAAATTGGTCCCGTCTCCCGGTTCATAAACCGGCCTCCAGAAAGCACCGGGAAAAATGTCCGGGTCTTTTTTCTTGTAATTTGGGGAGTTCCTGCCCGCATTTATCCACCCCATAGGGGCAGCGGGCATAAAAGGGGCACGCATTTTGATCTTTCGATATGACGGGAACGGTTCCCGGTATGGAATAGAGGGAAGTTTCCATAGACGCATCCAGGGGGATGATCGATTTAAGGAGCCCCTCGGTGTAGGGATGCAAAGAATGGGCAAAAATGTCTTCCACTCCTCCATGTTCCACCGCCAGCCCGGCGTAGATCACCACTACCTCATCGGCCATTTCCGCGACTACCCCAAAATCATGGGTGATAACCAGGATCGTGATTCCCGTCTCCCGCTGCAATTTTTTAAGCAGCGTCAGTATTTGGGCCTGGATGGTTACATCCAGAGCGGTGGTAGATTCGTCGGCAATGAGCAACTTTGGATTACAGGCCAGAGCCATGGCAATCATCACCCGTTGCCGCTGTCCTCCTGAAAGCTCATGGGGATAGCCCCGCAGAACCTTGTCTGCATCGACTATCCCTACCTGATTCAGAAGCTGCCGGCAGCGCTCCTCAATTTGTGGCTTCCTCATATCCGTATGGAGTTTCAATGATTCGGCAAGCTGAAACCGGATGGTCAGCACCGGGTTCAGGCTGGTCATGGGTTCCTGAAAAATCATGGCCATCCGTTCACCCCTGATTTTCCGCATCTCCCGTTCATCCGCCCGGGTAATATCCCGGCCCTCAAACCGGATACTTCCCCTGGATATGACCGCGTTGCTGCCCAAAAGGCGCATACAGGAAAGGGAGGTAACGCTTTTACCGCTGCCCGATTCCCCGACGAGCGCCAGGTTTATCCCTTCCCGCAGCGTAAAACTGATATTATCCACTCCCACAGAAATTCTATGTTCCCGTTCAAAGAGTACCTGTAAATCTTTTACTTCAAGCAGCGTCCCGGCCATGCCACCCTCTATTCAACATCCCACTTGTGAATTTCCAGCAAAGGTCCGTAATGGGGAATCTCCCCATAGATAACCCGCTTGTTGACCGCGTTAAGGGGCAAAAGGGAATACACGCAAACCGCCGGCACCTCGTCGGAAATAAGCTGTTCTATTTCATGATAAGCCGCTTTTAGCGCCTCCGGATCAACACTGGTTTCAATAATGTCCATCAGTTCATCTCCCCGGGGATTCTGAAAATTCGTCCAGCTCCCCCTTTGAGAACCGTATAATCGCAGATAATATACCTGATTCAGAGGGATCTCGGGCATGGCGACAATGGATATATCATACGTGTTTTGCTGTAAATAGCTCCCAATGGTGGCATAGTCCGCCTTTTCGATCACGATGCTGTTAAGCCCGATAGCCTTAAAACTTTCCAGCAGAATATTGGCGATCCGCTCCCGGGTGGTGTCTCCCGCGGGTACCGCAAAGACGATCTTCTTGTTGAGGTCCCAGCCGGATTCGGCAAGAAGCCGCTTTGCCTTTTCCGGATTGTACTCGTATTTTGAAGCCGCCTCGTTGAAGTATTCGATCCGGTAGGTCCAGGGTACTTTGGTAAGATAGCCCCGTTCTTTGAGGATATTTTTGTATATACCCTCCCGGTCTATGGCAAGATCCATGGCCTGCCGGACTTTAAGGTTGTTTATAACCCCGCAGTTAAAAAACAGTACCTGAACGCCGATGGGCTCGTCAAAAAAGGTCCTGAGATGTTCTATGCGCTGAACCCGGTCGTAATCCTCAGCGGGGATAGCCCCTACGTAGGCTAAATTCATGTCTATTTCACCGCTTTCAAGTTGGGCGGTAATCTGGTCCCCGCTAAGGATCTTAAAATTAAAGGCGTCAAGCTTCGGCGCTCCCAGATAATAATCATCGTTCCGTACATAGGAAATATATTGGTTGGCCGCATATTCCTTCAATTTGAAGGGACCGTTGGTAACATCGGGGCTGAACAGTGGGGGGTGGGACAGCAGATTTTCAGGCGGCACGGTCCCGTAAAGATGCTTAGGCAGGGAATGGACCAATCCTATGGTAAGGTTAAACACGTTCAGGGTAATGGGATACTTAACGATTACCGCCACCGTATAATCGTCTATTTTTTTGACTCCCTCAGTCTCGCTGGTCCCTTCGGGCCGGAGTCCCGCCTGATCCGTTCCCACCACTTTGTTGTAATCAGTATTGTTACGCCCAAATTTGGGATTGGTCCAAATATTGAGGGTAAAAACTACATCGTCCGCCGTTACCGGATTCCCATCGGTCCACCGTACATTCTGCCTGAGTTTGATCGTAAAGGTTTTGTTGTCTTCGGTAGTAATGCTCTCGGCGAGCTGGTACTCAAAACCAAGATCCCTGGTTACGGTAACCAAGGGCAGATACAGCAGGGACTGGGCGTGGCTGGCCATGGTATTATACGTTGCTAAAGGATTAAGCGAAGCGGGATCATTGGTAACCCCCACATTAATAACTTTTAATTTTTTTCCCGTGTCCCCGGAAGAAGTTTTTCCGCAGGCCCAAAGAAACCATATCAGCGCCAGTGCTGATAATCCGGCAAAAATTCGGCGAAGAATAAACTTTTTGTTCATAATGTTGCTCCTTACAAAAATTCCAGATTCCGGGAACCTGGGTGTATGATCATCCGGGTATTCCCGGCTTTCATCCTATGTCCTGCCGATAACCGTCTCTTCTACGGGGGGTAAGATCCAGTTTTCCGGCTAAAACAGTCATAATACAATTCCTTTAGTCCCGTGTTCCGTAGGTAAATATTCCCTCTTTGATTTTATCACTTTCGAAATACTCCCTGGTGCAGGCCGGATCTCCCCAGAGCAGATTTTTGGTAATCCGATGGGAGGTCGTCCGGGTAAAATTTTCAATGTTGGTGGTATCAATTACATCGCAATACAGAGACGCGAATTTTTTGAACCAGGGATATTCTTTGTAATAGCTTAACCATTGCTGGGCGTAGGGACAAAGGACTTCTCCCCCTTTGGGATCCCAGTTCTTCCAGGCCGAGGGAAGATCGTTAACCTTGCTGAAATTTTCCAGAGTAAGGGTAAGTCCCTGGGACAGAGCCCTTTCCCTGGCGCCATCAGTCCGATCCAGACTCAGCTCAAACACTGCCTTTTGAACCAGCGGCAGAGCGCCTTCCTCGCCCAATGTGTCTACCAGAACTTTACAGAAATGAAAATAAAGCATGGCAAACAGACGGAAGGCGAGGCGTACTTCCGCCGCCGCGGCTGTTTTTTCCTCACCCATTTCCTTTACCTCCCTTCTTTTTTTAATCAAAGATTCCATATTACCTGCATGATGTACCCGGACATTTTTAATTTCTACTAACAACATGGGTATAATAAGAATAAAGGACACGATAAGCGTCTGTCAAGACTTTTTGCGGTTTTTTTATATTTTTTATGTTTATAGCATTTACCACATATATAGTGTATCTCACATTACACACCACCATATATAGCGTATGTTGATAGCATATCCGCTCATAGGGCTCCTAAAACCCGGCTGATGCCGGAAACGAACCCCCGGGAGAACCGGCCAAAAGCCCGGTTCTTTACATCTTCAGCTTGTTTTGTACCAGTTCCCGGAATTTGAGGGCCCCCTCGTTTTCCGGTTCCAGGTCCAGGGAGGATTCGCAGTCCGCCAGGGCGGCGGGGTAATCGCCGATGTGGTAGTAAGCCTGGCCCCGCCTGAAAAGGCAGAAGGCCTGGTAGGGGTTGATGGACAGGACAGGGAAAAGTCTTCTACAGCCTGGGCATAGCGGCGCATGACCGCCCAAACCACACCCCGGTAATAGGCCGCCTTGTAAGATTTCTTGTCCCACTCAAGGGATGCGGAAAAATCGTCAATCGCATCCTAGTACATGGGGTGGGGACGTTCTGCTGTCTTACCGCCGCGTGGGTATTGCTGCTGCTGTTGGGAAGGGCCTTGTCGCTTCTTGCGTGGTCGGACAATTACGAAAATTATTCCTTTTTGCTGGATCACCTTGCCATTATCACGCGGTTTTTTTCCGGTATTGTTTTAATTTTTCTCGCCGCCGCCGCCCTGCGCGCGGCGTTGGATTTTATGTTCAAAAAAGTATCTTCCCCAGGTTTTTCCGGCGGCGGGGAAAATTCAAATGAAGCGAAGAACAGTATCGAAGACGGTACCTTGGCGTATCGGCGTACCGCGTTAACAAAGTTCTGCGGAACACTTATACACATCCTGGGCGCTGTCTATGTCATCGGCTTGGGGTTTTGGCTGTTCCTGTTCGGCCGCCGGAATTTGACGCAGTATTCGCCCCCGCAGTTTTACCGTTATTACCGGGAAGAGGTTTTTCACTACTCCCCCGCGGCTTTTTTAGCTGTTTTGGGCCTCGGCATTGGCGCTGTTATTCTATCCATCCTGTTTAAGCGGCAGAAGCTGTTAAAGACTGTTTCCTGCGCCGGCGTGTTTCACAACATGTTCCAGACCCTTGGCGGCATGGGTTTGTGTGCCGCTGCCGCTGCCGGCGCCGGATACCGGGCGGGCCCCGTCTTAACTTTTATTGCCGAATGGTTCATCACCGGCGGCTGTTTGTATTTTACCGCCGGCCTGCTGCGCGGTCTTGGCCGGGATATGCTGCGGGGCGATATGACCGGGGCTTTTCCGTATAAACCCCTGGTATACCTGCCGGAAACCATAAAATTTTTTGATCGGACTGTGTCCCTGGAAGAACGGACAGGGCTTTCCTTTAAGACCTTATGGCGCCTTAAATACGCGGCCAAGATGCTGCCGCCGGTGATCTTGGCCGGATGCGCGATGCTGTTTTTGTTTACCTCGATGTACACCATCGAGCCCCACCAGGAGGCCCTGCTATACCACCTGGGTTCGCTCCGGGCCGGTTCGGTTAAATCGCCGGGCCTGCATTTCAAGCTGCCGTGGCCCATCGACGATGTTAATATTTACGATGTTTCACGGGTAAGAAACATGCGGATCGGGTATGTCCCTTCCACAAGTCAAAATTACCTTTGGGATAGTGAACACGGCGGCAGTGAATACACGCTCCTGCTTGGCGGAGGCAGCGAGATGCTTGCCGTTAATATGCGAATATCCTATAGAATATCAAATCTGTATGATTACATAATTCGTTATGCGAATGGCGAGGATTTCTTGGCCTCCGGAATGTACGCCATATTGATGCGGGAAACGGTTTCTTCCGATCTGAATACCATGTTCAGCGTAGACCGTAAAATTTTATCCGAAGAATTGACCGCCGGATTGTCGGATTACGCGGATAATTTTAATCTGGGGATCCATGTCAATGAGGTTATAATCGAAAATATCCATCCTCCCATCGAATTGGCCGAAGTGTATCACGGCGTTATTGATTCTGCCATTCAAAAAGAAACAATAACTACCCAGGCCCTGGCTGACGCGGAAAAAACAATTAACGATGCCTTGCGGCAAAAAGAGGCTTCGATTCTTACGGCGCTGACCCGGCAGACGGAAAAAACCAGTATGGCCCATCGGGAGATGGCGGTGTACGAAAGCGCGTTTCTTGCCCATGACCTCGCGCCGGAGAGCTATAAATTGAACAGGACAACTAATTTTTACCGGCATCTTATTCAAAAAGAACATCTTTACGTTTTTTCCCCCGATACAACGCGGGACATGGACCGTTATGTGATCGTCAACGGGTTTAATTCCGTTATCACGGAACAGGAGCTTTGAATTATGAAGCATCATCTAAAATGGGTATTCGCCGCGCTGCTTGTTTTGATTCTGGGATGTTTTGGTTTCACTTTTGTTGTGCGGGAAGGGTCCTGCGCCATTGTTTCCAGGTTCGGCAGAATCCGGGAGATTCGCCGGGAGACCGGATTGGGATTCAGGCTTCCCTGGCCCATAGAAAATATTATTAATTTTGATACCCGCAGCCAGTATCTTGATTCCGGCTATACGGAAACCCTTACCCAGGATAAGAAGAATGTTATTCTGCAAACCGGAATGGTTTGGAATATTGAAAACCCCGCAATTTTTTATACCAGTATCGGCAATATGGATACCGCCAAACAGTATTTGAACGATCTGCTCGCCAACGCGAAAAATGGCGTCATGGGCAGTTACGATCTGTCCGCGCTCGTGTCCGTTAAAAGCGAGAATGTCAAAATTGATGAAATTGAGGCGGCTATACTGGCAATGGCAAGTCCCGGCGCTCTAGGAAATTACGGCATCCATATTGAACTAGTGCAGTTGAAGCGCCTGGCCCTGCCGGCATCAAATGTTGAAAGTGTTTTTGAGCAGATGCGGGCGGATCGTCAAAAATTTGTAACCCAGTTGCTTTCCGAGGGGGAACGCGACGCGGCGATTATTCGAAGCAAGGCGGAAGCTGACGCGGCGCGGATTGTCGCCGATGGCCGGACCCAGGCCGCCGCCATTGAAGCGGAAACAGAAAAACAGGTGGCGGCCATTTACGCCGACACCTACAAAAAGGATCCCGCCCTGTTTACGTTCCTTAAGCGGCTCACGGCCCTTGAGGAGGCGGTCAATGACAAGACCGTGATGATTATGAGCAGTGAGGAATCTCCTTTCAGCGTATTGACCGGGGAAAAGGAGTAAGCGGGAATGAAAAAATACCGGCTGGAAGATATTTTTGAACGAAGCCTAAAAATCTTTAAGCCGCTTGTGGGATTTGTATTTGCCCTGTCGCTGGTGATTACGTGTATTTACCGGGTAGAAAGTGATGAAATTGCCCTGATACTGCGTTTTGGCCGGAGGCGGGGGGCGAATCCGGAGGAACGGATAAAAACGCCCGGACTGCACTTTGCCTTTCCGCGTATCATTGACGAAGTTATCAAAATCCCGGTAGGAAAGATATGGCAGGTTGTGGTTACAACCCATTACGCGAATGGCAGCGTCATCAATTCTAACATTGAACGCAACGGTTACCTGATCACGGGCGA
>JAITBE010000236.1 GCA_031283755.1 Spirochaetaceae bacterium | reverse complement strand
GCCCTGGATTACCGGGCTATCCCCGGCCTGTCCGCGGAAGCCAAAGAAAAACTCGCCCTGGTCCGCCCCCTTACCCTGGGACAGGCCGCCCGAATCCCCGGGGTTCGCCAGGGCGATATAGCCCTGTTAATGGTGCTGACCAAAAAATAAGCCGCCTTTGCCGCCCCTGCCGGACCATTGAATTTTGAAGCAGCCACAGGTATTTAAGTATATTGACAGTCGTAATAATATGATATATATAATTATATGATAGAAAATAATATCTGTTTATCGTATTAATCTGCCTTGAAAGGAAATGAGTGATGAAAAGAGGCGTGTTTTTTTTGTCAGGAATGGTTGTTTTTTTCGGCCTTTCCTGTACCCCCCTCTCATTGGATGACATCGGCGTTTTGGTACGCGAACTGCCGCGGCATAACTCCTTTCAGTACCTTACCCGGTTTTCTCTGCCGGCGGCGTACTTTGAAGCCGCCTATGGCGCCCTGGAAGATCCCTATATCTATATCGTCCTGTCGGATACGGGGAGTCCCGCCGGTAAGATCATCGGTTTCTTTACCGCAAGCCCCTATAACCACGTATCCCTGTCCTTTGATCCGCTCCTGGAGACCCTGGTGAGTTATAACGGCGGCAACGGTATTTCCAGCCCCGGCCTTAACATTGAACGTCCCGAAGATTTAAACCGGAAACCCGGCGCTTCCCTGGTGGTTTATCGGCTTAAGACCAGGGAAAGACAAAAACGGGCCCTCATTGACCGTTTGGCGGTAATTAACCGGGAGGGTAGTTCCTATAATCTCCTGGGCCTTCTAACCGGGAAATCCAAGCTGCCTAATATTATGTTTTGTTCCCAGTTTGTATATACCGTCCTTACGGATAGCGGCGCGGCCTATTTCAAAAAAAGGGGGAAGGTAGAACCCATGGATTTTGTTAACCTGGCCCGGGGGGACCGGCTGGAATTCACCGGTAAAATGACCTTCAATACCTGTACTGTAGACTGGAGATCACCGGGGGAAAAAAATTTTCCCATAACTCTTGACAGTCGTAGTATTACGGCTTATAATTTAGTTCGATAGGTCGAGAAAATGAAGCAGGGGCTGTCCTTTGTTTTGAGGATTGCGGGGTTCATGTTGATCCTCCTGGGGATCCTTGGACTTATCCGTTCATATTAGTTTTTACGGATTTCCCCTATCCTGAGGATTCGTCAGACCTACAAGGAGGCGGCATGGAGCCGAAATTATCGTCCGACTTACTCCGGGGCCATACGGATACCATTGTCCTCAATATACTTCATAAGGGCGACGCCTATGGGTTTGAGATCTACAACACGATTCTGGACCGTACCGGGGAACAATACGAGCTTAAAGAAACCACCCTCTATTCCAGCTACAAACGGCTGGAGCAGGAGGGATGTATCACCTCTTATTGGGGGGATGAAACCCAGGGTGCCCGGCGCAGATATTACCGGATTACCGATAAGGGCCGGGAACAGTACCGGCAAAACATCCTGGACTGGGAGTTTACCCGGAAGATATTAGACAAACTGTTAGGAGCGGAGTAATGGAAACCAAGGATTTTGTGGACCACCTGTTTTCGGAATATGAAGAAACCATGGAACTCCGGGACTTTAAGGAGGAACTCTTATCCAACCTGGAGGCCCGGATTGCCAGTTTAGCCGCCAGGGGTTTGGATAAAAAAGAAGCCTTTGAAAAGGCGTCCGGAGAACTGGGGGATATTTCCACCCTGGCGGACCAGATAAGCCTCAGGAAAAAGCAGGAGATCTTCCAGGACGCCTATATGGGAATGCGGAGGTATTTAAAACCCCTCCGGGTGGCTTTGTATGTAATCGCCGGGGCCTGGGTGATCCTCGGCGCGGTCATTGCCCTGGTGGTTTATTTTACCGGGGAGAACCAATCCGCTCTGGAAGCCTTTTGGGAGCCGAACAAAAAACTCGTCGGTTCCTTCGGCATCCTTCTGGCCTTTATTCCCCTTGCGGCCGCGGCGTTCACCTTCCTGGGGGTTACCCAGGAGACCGCGTCCCGGTATCCCTGTTCCCAAAAACGGGGGGCCTGGTATGCCCTGGCAGCGGGGATCCTGAGTTTTGGGGCGTTCCTCTTTCCCCTTACCTATTTTTCTACCGACCGGGGCCTTATGGAGGCCACCGCCACCCTGATCCCCTGTTTTATCCCGGGGCTGGCCCTGCTAATTTTTTTGCTGCTCACCGAAAAGGATTACCTCAAACCCTGGGCCAGGGCGCGGTACGAAAAAGAGGTCCGGATAAGCCGGGAGATGTGGAGCGATCCCCTTATTGCCGCCCGGTTCGGCATGGTGTCCGGGGCAATATGGATCTTCACGGCGGGCCTTTTTATCCTGTTGGGTTTTATCATCGGATTTAAATTTTCCTGGCTGGTCTTTGTTTTTGCCGTGGCTGTCCAACTGGCGGTTCAAAGCATGATGATGAAGCCCAGGTCTTAAAACAAAAGGAGTTTTGTATGATAAAGAGAATCTTGAAAATTCATAAAATCGCTTTGACCCATTGTGAAGGGTCTGTGTTCAGGGAGTTGGCTGCTTCCCGGACAGCTGCGGACCTCCGGTCCGGGACATTTGTTCCCCCTTCGCCGAAAGGATACACAACTGCCGCGTCAAAGAAACAGCCCGGACAGTTTTTTCAAACCTTTCGGGCCGCCCCGGGGTTGTTGATTCTTTTTTTGGTATTGGCGGGGGCCCTGAGGGGATACGCCCTGGAAGACCTTTCCCTGGTAAACACCCAAAGTATCAGTTTGGAGGGAATAGATACCCTTTCCCTAAGTTATGGAGATGATGAGGTGATCCTCCGGGAAAGCGGAACCGGCGATCTTATTATCAAGGAATATATGAAAATCGACCGGTCCCAATACTACGCGGATATTTCCCGATCCGCCGGTACGGTAAGCATCAGGCGGGGCCGGCGGCCTTGGCTGTATTGGTCCTGGAAGGCCCGGGCGGAAATCTACCTCCCCGCGTCTTTCCGGGAAAACATCCGGATCTCTAATTCCAGCGGGATCTTCCGGGCGGAAATAGACCTTTTGGATTACAAGACCATTGATATTAACAACAGTTCAGGAGCGGTATCCTTGAACCGCCTTTCCGCGGAGACCCTTTCGATCCGCCTTTCAAGCGGCGATTTGGATATCCGGAGCGCGGAAGGTAATTCCTTTATCAGCCTCTCCAGCGGGAGGCTGCAGATTGGCGGACTTTCCGGTTCGGAACACCGGCTTAAAACTTCCAGCGGCCGTATGAGGATCGACACCATACAGGGTACCAGTGTTATTGAGTTAAGCAGCGGAGGCATTGTGATTGAAGATCTCACGGGGAATGCCGACATGGAAATCAAAAGCGGAACCCTGCAAATTACCACGCTTACGGGGACAACCCACCGGTTTAAATCTTCCAGCGGCCGTACCATTATTGAAAAAGCCCAAGGCAGGATAGAAGGGGAGGTCTCAAGCGGTTCCCTCTCGATTGAAAATTTTTCCGGCGAAGGCAGTTTTGGCCTGAGTTCGGGAAACCTGACCTTGTATACGGAAGAACTTACCGGGGATCTCCGGTTTCGGCTCTCCAGCGGTCATATTATTTTGAATATCCCCCGGAATATCCCCTTTAACCTGGACGCGATTACCAACAGCGGCAAGGTACAGGTTACCGAAGCCGGGGCTGAGGCGGTGCAGGTATCGGGGAACAGCACCGTCCTCCGGCCCTTTGGCCCTTCCCCGGAGCGGACCATATATGCCCGGACCAATTCAGGAAACGTGATCATTAACCGGAGGTAGAGCGTTACCATAGGGACTTTTCGGAATCTCCGGTTGTTGTAATATTGCTTCCATGACGGAGGAGGACAGCCAAAAAAGCAGTATTTACCGGAACTTTTTTATTCGAGAGTCTGGTTTAATACCCAAGAGCCCGCTTACCGGTTCGCGGGGGAGCTTCAGGACGGGGAGGTTCATTCGGGAGTCTGTTTTAATCCCTCAAAACCAGCACATACGGAGCAGGGGGGATTCGGCATCCGGTCGCTTGCGTCCTGCAAGCTCCCTACTGCCCATCTCCGCGCTTTCCGGCGCGTCCTGCGCCGGCCATAGTGGTCAAGGCTAACGCCTTGGCCTTATCGTAAAGCGCTCCGTTTCGAATCCCCCATTATTCTGGCTATATCGATCTTTAATCTCTCAAAACATTTATCCACAGCACACACAATTTTCGGAGCAGGGGGGATTCGAACCCCCGGTACCCTTTAGAGGTACAACTCCTTAGCAGGGAGCCCGATTCGACCGCTCTCGCACCGCTCCAAGAAGTTA
>JAITBE010000231.1 GCA_031283755.1 Spirochaetaceae bacterium | reverse complement strand
GAGTCCGTGGATTTGACAGGGCCTTCCATGGCCGCCTCGTTCCGGGCCCTTGCCCAGGGGCTTCTGGCCGCTTCCATCGGCGAGCCCTATGAGGTTTTGGCCTTCTCCTCCTCCGATGCGGGGGAAGAAGCGGCTTTTGCGTCCTTTATTTTTAAAATTATGGAAGAGAATAACAAACGTAATACCGGAAAATGGCATAAGTTCGGCAAATTAGGTCTGTTTGGCCGGTAAAACCCCTGTATTTTATCTGAAATAGGACACTCCCGCTTCAAAGAGCCGTTGAACCTTATTACCGGGGATATTGACGTGGACATAAGCTCCCCGCCGTTCCGAATGGGCCATCTTGCCCAGGATCCGGCCGTCGGGGCTGGTAAGCCCTTCAATGGCAAAGTCCGAACCATTGGGGTTATCCGGTTCCGCCCGGGTGGGAAAGCCCCCGGCATCCACATAACAGAAGGGAACCTGCCCCGCGGCGAAAAGGGCCCCGGGGTCTTCCCGCCCCAGGACGATCCGGCCCTCCCCATGGCTTACGGGGAGTATATGGACGGAGCCGGGCTCCTCCAGGGCAAGCCAGGGGGAACGGGTTGACATTACCCTGGTGCGGACCATCCGGGAAACATGGCGGCCCAGGGTGTTGAAGGTTAGAGTGGGCATACCTTCCTCCGGGAAACGGTAGGAACCATAGGGCACCAGGCCCAGTTTGATCAGGGCCTGAAAGCCGTTACAGATACCCAGGATAAGGCCGTCTCTTTTTTCCAGCAGCGCCGTAACCCCCTCCGCCACCGGGCCGGAACGGAGGACGTTGGCGATGAATTTTCCCGACCCGTCGGGCTCGTCCCCGGCGCTGAACCCTCCGGAAAGGGCCAGGATCTGGGCTTCCCCCAGGGCCCCGGCCAGTTCCCGGATGGAGGCGGCAATATCCTCCCGGTTCCGGTTTCTGAATACCACGAGCCTGGTTTTTGCCCCCGCTTCCCGGAAGGCCCTTTCCATATCCCACTCGCAGTTGGTTCCGGGGAATACCGGAAGCACCGCCAGGGGAGGGGCGGGCAGCCGGGCAAAACGGGTCTTTTGGGGCTTTGTCCGCAGGGCCTGGGGTTTCAGGTCCAGGCGGGCTGTTTCCGGGGCCTCCTCCGCAATGGTGGCCCCCAAGGAGGTTTGGGGGTAGACTTGGGCAAGGGGGTATTCGTAAGCCCGCCGCAATAGGGCCAGGGGGACCTCCGCGGCCTGGGATTCCGGATCCGTTGGATCCCCGCCGCTTACCACCCGGAAGACCCCTTCCTCCAGGGTTCTTGCCGCTATGGCCCAGGCCGCGCCGGAGAGGATTTCCCCAATCGCCCCTTCGGCGGGCCCGTTCCCGGAAAAGGCCCTGCCGGAAAGCTCCGCCAGGACCGAACCGGGACCGTTTTGGCCGAAGGCCGGGTCATAGGCTTCCACCCCGGTATGGTTACCAAAGGCCATCAGCGCCAGGGCTGCCGCGGCTCCTCCTGAGCCCACGGGGTAGGCGGATAGGACCAGGCCCTGGCCGGCAAGAGCGGCCAGAGCGTTCATGTTGGCCTTAAAAACATCCCACTCATCGGGAAGCTCCCCCCGGCCGGCGGCTCCGTCCCCCGCCGGGGGCTGCCGCAAAAGGAGGATCACGTTTCCACCCTCACCGGAGAGGGCGCCGGAGCGGATCCGGTCCGCCGGAGCGGTTCCGGCGGCAAAGGCCGCCAGGGTGGGGGGCACCGAAATTTCCCCGGCCTGGTCCCGGTAGGTTCCGGACATGGAGTCCTTACCGCCAATGGCGGGAACCCCCAGGCGGATCTGGGCTTCCAGGGCTCCCAGGAGGGCCGCCGTGGGTTTGCCCCAGGATTCGGGGCTTTTCATCCGCTCAAAATACTCCTGGAAAGAGAGCCGGACCTGCCAGGGATCCCCTCCCAGGCAGGCCGCTTTGGCCAGGGCCTCCCGAACCGCCCCCTTGGCCCCCTCATAGGGATTGTTTTGGGCCAGGACCGGGTCGTAGCCGAAGGTCATGATGCTGGCGGTGCGGCTTTGTTTTTCCCGGCTGGGGAGGAGGGCCGCCATGCCGCATTCAGGGGTGCCCTGGGTTTTGCCTCCCCAGGGGAAGAGGATCGAAGCGGCCCCGATGGAACCGTCGAACCTTTCCTGGAGGCCCCGGCGGCTCCCGCCGCGGAGGGAATAGAGTTCCCGTTCCAACTGGTCCAGGAGGACCCCCGGGGGGAATTTTTCGTTGAAGCCCTCCTGTTTTGGGGAGCCCGCCGGTAAGACGCCGGAAAAGCTGACCCGGGCGGACCGGGGAGCGCCGTTGGACGCGAGGAAGGACCGGGAAAGGTCTACCAGGGTTTTGCCCTGCCAGGTCATGCGGAGCCGGGGATCCTCCCCGGGGCTTTCCCCATCCTCGGAGGCGGTAACCGCGGCGATGACCACCGCGCCGAGGTTTTCCTCCGCGGCCAGGCGGATAAATTCTTCGGTATCCCCGGCGGCAATTACCACCGCCATCCGCTCCTGGGATTCGGAAATGGCCAGTTCCGTACCGTCCAGACCCGCGTACTTTTTCGGTACCTGGTCCAGGTTTATGTCCAGCCCCGGGGCGAGTTCCCCCACGGCCACCGCGACCCCTCCGGCGCCGAAGTCGTTACAGCGTTTGATAAGCCTGGTTACCCGGGGGCTGCGGAAAAGGCGCTGGAGTTTCCGTTCCTCCACAGCGTTCCCCTTCTGTACCTCCGCGCCGGATTTATCCACCGATTCCCCGGTATGGGCCTTGGAAGACCCGGTGGCCCCCCCGATGCCGTCCCGGCCGGTTTTACCTCCCAGGAGGATAACCACATCCCCCCTTTGGGGAGCTTCCCGCCGTACCCAGCTCCGGGGAACCGCCCCGATAACCGCCCCCAGCTCCAGCCGTTTCGCGATAAAACCGGGGTGATAGAATTCCGCCACCAGCCCGGTGTTGAGTCCTATCTGGTTGCCGTAGGAAGAATACCCCGCCGCGGCTTCCCGGGCTATTTTGACCTGGGGGAGCTTTCCCGGCAGGGTTTCGGCAAGGGGCCGCCGGGGATCTCCGCCTCCTGAAACCCGCAGGGCCTGATGAACATAGGCCCGCCCCGAAAGGGGATCCCGGATCGCCCCCCCCAGACAGGTGGCGGCTCCCCCGAAGGGTTCTATTTCCGTGGGGTGATTATGGGTTTCGTTTTTAAAGAGGAGCAGCCAGGGTTCGGAGGAACCGTCGCTGAATTCGGCGGTAATTTGGATGGTACAGGCGTTGATCTCGGCGGATTCATCCAGGTCCGAAAGGAGGCCCCGCTTTTTTAAGACCTTTGCCCCGATGGCGGCCATGTCCATGAGGGTCCGTTTCTTTTCCGCCCCGGCCGTACCATAGACTTCTTTCCGGGCAGCCTCATAAATTTCCCGGGCCCCTTCCAGGGCCGTTCCCTTTTCAATCTGTTCCAGGTCCAGTAATTCGGTGGTAAAGGTGGTATGCCGGCAATGGTCAGACCAGTAAGTGTCCAGAACCCGTAGTTCCGCCAGGGTCGGGTCCCGGCCTTGGGCGGCAAAATAGGCCCGGCAAAACCGAAGGTCATCCCCGGACATGGCAAGGCCGTATTTTTCCCGCAATTCTTCAATAAAAGCATCCTCCGCTTCCTGGGTTTTGAGGATCCGGGAGAATCCTTCCAGGACCGGCACCTCCCCTATCTCGGCCGGATCTTCTTCCAGGGAAGCGGGCATAAGTTCCGGGGCCTCCCGGGAATCCACGGGGTTTATCAGGTAACGTTTTACCGCATCCAGGGCCGCCTCCGGCAGGGGTTCCCCGGAACTTTCAAAAATATAGATCCCCGCGGTCCTCACCAGGGGTTTGACCCCCAAAACCAGCTCCGCGCATTGTTCCGCGGAATCCGAGCGCTGATCGTATTGACCCGGAACATATTCAACCCCCAAAAAACGGTCCTTTTTCCCCGCCGGAAGGCCGGCTCCGTAAAAAACCCGGTCGCTCTGGGGTTCGGAAAAGACCATTTCTACCGCCCGGCGGAACTGTTCCTCCGAAAGGCGGCTTACATCGTAACGGCGGAGTATCCGCAGCCGCTTTAAGGCGCCAAGTTCAGGGTATTGGGTTCCTAAAAAATCAACAAGTTCCGCTTGCAAACGCCGGGCTTCAATATCGAATCCCTCTTTTTTTTCCACATAAACCCTTCTGATGGTATAATCCAAATCCGGCATGGGAACTCCTCGGTAGTTTTCTGAAATTGTTAATAGAGGCTGTCCTCAAACTAACCGAATTTTGGAACAAGCTCAATAGAGTATCCGGGATAAAAGCATAGAATCGTATACGACCTGTATAGTGTAGAAAAAAGGTTCCCGTACGAAACGCGCAAGGGATAGAAGTGGAATAGGTTTTGGCAGGCTCTGTCGGTCAAAACCTATTGGAGCGGATAGCCCGGTCCGGCCGTGGCCGGATGCACTCGAATTCCGGAAAAAAGGTGAAATTTCTGTCCGCAAGTTATGACATTGACAATATATACCCTCTTTGGGTACTATGAGTTGAGGTCCAGTAGCTCAGGGGATAGAGCGGCCGCCTCCTAAGCGGCAGGTCGGCCGTTCGATTCGGCCCTGGATCATTAAAAGGGTTACCGGCGAAGAGACTTGAACTCTTACATCCTCGCGGACAGTAGATTTTGAG
>JAITBE010000226.1 GCA_031283755.1 Spirochaetaceae bacterium | reverse complement strand
ATCGACCGGCTTATCGGGTTTGTGGACGGCCTCAAAGAAGGGGCCTCCGTAACCCTGGAGGGGTATGAGTTCCCCGTGCCTGCGGACGCGGAATACCGCTACCTTAGGGTCTTTAGGCTGAACTTTAACGGCAAAGACTACGAGGTGTCCCCCCGGCTCAGACAGGCTGCCGAGGGGGGAGAGGCCCGCCAGCCCTTCGCCGGGCCGGGGTTCAAGACCCCCGGCTGCCCGGGTTTCCCCGGCGTCGGAGGACCCCGGCGGAAGCACTTCCGCAACCCGGCATTTTGAGCCTTACCGGCAAAGTCCCACGAGCTTTAGCGGGTAAGAGGTAAAATGCCGCCCTGGCCTATGGCGGGAAAGAGGCCGGGGGATGGGCGCTGACCCGCAGAAGCCGGAAGCGGCGGCGTTGCGGGGTATTGAACCGGGGCTGTCCGAAAAGGCGCGAAGCCTTTTCGGACAGCCTTTTTCAATGTTTGCGATCAAATTTCTTGTTATACCGGGTTATTTTGGATTATCAAGGTACTATAGGAACCCCTACAATTCGTAGATCTCATGGAGAAAGAGGGTCGCCGCCTGGGCAACGTTGAGGCTTTCAATCATACCGGTCCCGGGGATCCGTACCAGGGCGGAACAGCGCTCCTTTACCTCCGGGGGAAGCCCGGTTTCTTCGTTCCCCACCACCAGGGCTATGCCGGGCCGGACATACTCCCCGGCCGTACCCTTTCCGGCGGGACTGTCCCGCAAAAGACCGGCCCTTTCCCGGATGATGACGCCCAGATCCCGGATCCTCAAGCGGGCCCGCATATCCGCGCCGATGGTGATCACCGACCGGGAAAGGCTTTTGATAAACGCCCCGGTATCCCCTGTCTGCCGGAATATCACCTGCTCCATCCCCCCTTCGGCGACCCGGTAAGCGCTGGTAGTGAGCCGGGCTTCGTCGTCCCCTTCGGAAAGGATGATAAAAGGGGCGTCAAAAAAAGCGGCGGAACGGACCATGGCCCCCAAGTTATGATCGTTCCCCACGGAATGCAGGACCAGGCCCGTCTTTCCTTCCCCGGCCCAGCGCTCAATATCCGCTTTTCCGGCGGGTTCCACCACCGGTTCCTCAATCATCGCCACCACCCCTTGGTGCCGGGGGCTCTTGCAGATCCGCTCCAGTTCCTCATCTTCGCAGAGTTTATAGGGCCGTTTTCGTTCCGCCAAATTTTTGCACACCCGGGTGAATTGTTTCAGCCGATCCTCCCGGAGAAAAAGCCGGTTTATTTTTTCAGGGTGGTACTCCCCCAGGGCCGCCGCGGCGTTAAAACCGCAGACCGCCAATTCATTGGTCAGTTTGTTTCGCATTTTTGTACGACCAGTATAGGCCATTTCCGCCCTTTAAACATAGCCCCTTTACTTTGGAGCTTTTACGGGTAATACTTATCCCATGAAAACCGAACGGGCCTACTATGGCTATTCAGGGGACGCGGCCCTTCAGGCGGAGATCCTGGAACTGAAGCCCTGGGGGGATAAGACCGCCCTTATTCTGGATAAGACCATTTTTTATCCCGAAGGAGGGGGCCAGAGCGCCGACCGGGGTACGATCAATGGGCTTCCCCTCCTGGATGTACGGGAAGAAGGGGAGGATATCCTCCATATCCTCTCCGCGGAGGACGGCGTTACGCTGCGGCCGGGACCCGGGGAACTGGTACTGGACACGGTCCGCCGCCGGGATTTTACCGTTCACCACACCGCCCAGCACCTTCTTTCCGGGACCATCCTCCGCTTGACCGGTTTTCCTACGGTTTCCATGCACCTGGGGGACGAAGTCTGTACCATTGACGTGGACGCCCCCGCCTTCCCCGAGGAAACCATCATTGCCGTGGAAGAGGCGGTCCAGGACGCGGTGGAGGCGGACGCTCCGGTGGTGATTCACCTCTGTCCCCCGGAAAACCTGGGGGATTTCCCCCTCCGGAAGGTTCCCCCCCAGGGGGAGGAGGTGATCCGGGTGGTGGAGATCCGGGGGAATGATTTTTCCCCCTGCTGCGGCACCCATCTGGACTCTACCGGACATATCGGTATGCTGCGGATCCTGGGGGCGGAAAAGTACAAGGGTAAAACCCGGATATCCTTTATCGCCGGCCGCCGGGTCCTTAGGGACAGCCGCCTGCTCAGAAAAAACGGGGACATCGCCTCCCGGGCCCTCAAGGTTCCGGTGGCGGAGACCGGCCCGGGGGTATTGGCCCTGCTGGACCGGATGAACCAGCTTGAGCGGAAGATCAAGGCCCTGGAAGAGGAAAACGCCGCGTCCAAAGCGGAGGCGCTGCTCAAAAAGGCAGGACTGCCGGTATGGGACGGCGGAGGAGATCCTCCCGGCAGGGGGAGCCTTTTGGTCCGGTCCTTCCCGGAGGCGGGAATGGATGAGGTTCTGGCCATAGGCAGGGCCGTCCAAAAGCTCACCGGGGCGCTTATTGTCCTGGCCGCGGAGGGGGAGTTCAAATTCGCCGCCTTTTGCTCCGACAAAAAGGCGCATCTTCCTTCGATTTTGAAGAATGCCATGGAGGCCGCGGGGGGCCATGGCGGCGGCGGCTCCTCCTTTTTTCAGGGAGTGTTCCCCGGTTCCCGGGAACTGGAACTTTTCCTTGAGGCTCTTCCCAAAACCTTTTAAAAACAGTATGATAAATTTCCCCGCAGTCAGGAACCATGCGAATAGACCGCGCCCAACCCCGTCAGGTCCGGAAGGAAGCAGCGGTAAGCGATGATTTATGGCGCCGTGGTATCCCTGGCGGCGGGGTTTTTTTTGTATCCCTTTCCGGTTATACTAGGATTATGGCTTATGAAGTAACCGCTACCCGGCGGCGTCCGAAAACTTTTGATGAACTGGCAGGCCAGGATTTTGTCGTGGCTACCCTGAAAAATTCCATTGAGACCGGCAGGATCGCCCATGCGTATCTTTTTTCCGGTCCCCGGGGCTGCGGTAAAACCAGCGCCGCCCGGATTCTTGCCCGCTCCCTCAATTGCGAAAAGGGCCCCACCGCGGTTCCCTGCGGCGTATGTTCCAGTTGTGTGGAGATCAGCCGGGGGGCGAGCATGGATATCATTGAAATCGACGGCGCTTCCAACACCGGGGTAAATGACGTCCGGCAGATAAAGGACGAGGTCCTTTTCCCCCCCAATTCGGGGCGGTATAAAGTGTATATTATTGATGAAGTACACATGCTTTCCAACAGCGCCTTTAACGCCCTGCTGAAAACCATTGAGGAACCTCCCCCGTATATTATTTTTATCTTTGCCACCACCGAGCTCCACAAGGTGCCGGCCACGATTAAGAGCCGGTGCCAGCAGTTCAATTTCAGGCTCATCCCCCTGGATACCATCCAGGGGATCCTCAAAACCACCTGCGCCGAGATGCAGATAGAGGCCGAAGACGAGGCCCTGTTCTGGATAGCCAAGGAATCCACCGGGAGCCTCCGGGACGCCTATACGATCTTTGATCAGGTAGCATCTTTTTCCGACGGGCTTATCCGGGCGGCCCTGATCCAGGAGAAGCTGGGTTTGGTAGGTATGGACACCCTGAACACCCTGGCGGAAGCCTGTGCGGCGGGGGATACTTCCCGGGCCTTCTCCATTATTGACGGACGCCTTGACGCGGGGGTGGCGGTGGAGCAATTCGTGATTGATATGGCCGGTTATTACCGGAACCTGCTGCTTTTAAAAAACGGGGTAACCCGGGAGTCTGTTTTGGGGTACAATCCGGATCGTTTTTCCGCCCCGGTACTTCAAGCCCTGGATTCGATTCATTTGGAACGGGCCCTCTCGATCCTCCTGGACCTCTACCGGGATGTCCGGTATTCGGTTTCCCCCCGGTTTGAGCTTGAAACCGCGGTTTCAAAACTCTGCTGGCTTACCCAGTGGGTTTCTCCCCAGGAACTCCAGGCGGCCGTAGCCGGGGCGCGGGAAGCCCTGGCGGGTTCCCCAAAAGGAGGGGTAGCCCGCCCTTTAGCCGGGCCGGGGCTGAATCAGACCCCGGCTGAAACCACCACGGACCGGGGAGGGTCCGCGGAGAACAACGGCGCGGATCAAGGCGGGGCCTTTTCCGAGGGGTTTAAACGGTATATGGCCGGCCGGGAAAGCGCCGGGGGGAGCCCCCCGGAAGAAGGGGCGTCTTTTTTGGGAGAGCCCCCCGGGGCCGGGGAGCCAGACGGGGAGCCTGAGGCTGAAAAGCCGCCTCCCCCCGAGGGGGCGTTTCCGGAAGGAGATGATGCCGCCCGGTTAAAGACGGCCCTCATCAACAATTTTAAGCTGAACCGGGGGCTTCTCGCCTCGGGGCTGGAAAGATCCCTGCCCTGGGAATGGTCCGGGGATAAACTTATCATTCCTGTCCGGGATTCCCTGGGGGTGGAACTGCTGAAAAAGGACGCGGCCCTGATCCGGGAAGCCCTGATCCGGATAAGGGGCCGTCCGCTGTCCTTTGAAGTGGTGGTGGGGAATCATTCCGGAGAGGCCCAACCCGAAGAGGCCCCGGCCGATTCTCCCCAGGTGGAACTGGTTTGCCGCGTGTTCCGGGGAACCGTGGTTAAAAATAATGGGAGTTTGCCATGAATATAAATCCCTTTGATATTTTAAAAAATGCCCAGAAGTTTCAGGAACAGATGGGTTCTTTTCAGGAAAGGCTGACGGCTATTACGGCCACCGGTTCCTCAGGGGGCGGGATGGTGGAGATAGATCTGAACGGCCGCTTGGAGCTTTTGGCCATAAGGATAGCCCCGGAAGCGGTGGATCCCGCGGATATAGGGATGCTTCAGGATCTGATTGTCGCGGCTTTTACCGCCGCCATGGAAAAGATCAAAGAAGCGGTTAATACGGAGATGGGCGCCTTGGCGGGCGGCATGGGAATACCGGGCTTCCCCGGGTTTCCGGGGGTTTCATGAATTTCTCTTCGGATCCCAAAGGCCCCAACGCCCTGGACAAGCTGGCGGCGCTTCTGGCCAAATTACCGGGGATCGGTAAAAAAACCGCCGGCCGGCTCACCTATCATATCCTGGATACGGATCCCAGCTACGCCCGGATGCTGGCGGAACAGCTTTTGACCTTACATTCGTCCATTAAACGGTGTTCCCGCTGCGGAAGTTTTACGGAAAGCGATCCCTGTCCCATTTGTCTTGATCCCGGCCGGGATGGTTTTATCCTCTGTGTGGTGGAACGGGCCCAGGATGTACGGGTTATCGATGAATCCCGGGAATTCCGGGGTCGCTTTCACGTTTTAGGGGGCCTCATTGCCCCCCTGGAGGGGGTCAGTCCCGAGGACCTTACCATCGGGCCGCTTCTCAGCCGGGTCCGCCGGGAGGGGATCCGGGAGGTGATCCTCGCCATGAACCCCACGGTGGAGGGGGATACCACGGCGCTCTACCTGCAAAAGCTTCTGAAAGATACCGGCGTCGAAGTTACCCGCCTCGCCTCGGGCCTCCCCGTCGGGGGGGATTTGGAATACGCCGACCGGCTCACCCTGTCCCGGAGTTTCCGGGACCGCATTAAGCTGCCCTCATGACGCGCCGGGGATACGGCGGGGATCGCATTAAGCCGCCCTGCCTTTATCGTGTTTTTTCGTCATAAACCGCTTGCTTTTTTTCACCCAGGATAACATACTATACAGGTAGCCATCATCTACGTAGGGCGTTTATTCGACCCTGTATAATCCGGGTGAACGGCCGGATTATTTGGCCCCCATATTCCCTCCCAGGAGCGGGGGCCTTTTTATACCCCGCCTCTTACCCTAAACTTGACCAACATAAATACAGACCCACTAATTCCTGAAAACCAAGACTTTCGAATGAACCTCCCCGCCCTGAAGCTCCCCCGCGAACCGGTGAGCGGGTTCTTGGGTATCTTGTAAGCGTTGCATTATTTACGAGGTTCGTTCTGTAAGGAAATTATTTTACTGTGGG
>JAITBE010000217.1 GCA_031283755.1 Spirochaetaceae bacterium | reverse complement strand
CCGGTTCGGCCACGTCGATAAAGGTAAGCTCATATCCCGATGCCGTGAAAAGCGGCCCGATAAAACCTCTGCCAATATTTCCGGCGCCGTACATCACTGCTTTCATGGGACAATTATAGGGGCGGAAATTCCGTTTGTCAATTGCGGCTATTGACGGGGGATACAAAAATGTTATAATTAGTTCATTCTACAAACTAATTCGGGGCATATGAAATTTATTAACCTTGAAAACAACATTAAAGCCAGGCTGCACCAGAGCATCGTCAAAGAATCTAATATCAAACAGATTTTTGATCTTGTTTTTGAAAACAAAGGTATTTCCCGCATTGAAATATCACGGATTACGAATCTGAGCCGTTCAACCGTTTCCCTCCTCATGGATGAGCTTATGGGGGCGGGGCTTATCAGGATGATAGGGGAACGGGCATCCGGTTCTTCGGGAAGAAAACCCATAGGGCTGGAGATTAACGGGGAGCGGGCGCAGATCATTACCCTGTCCCTGCGGAAAGACAACTATCATTATATACTCTATGATATACGAGGCGGAGAGCTGGAAAAGTTTTCCTACAGGATAGTTTATAAAAAAGGATGCGCGGCAAAAATATGGAATACGCTGAAATCCCGGTCTTCCTGCCTGGATGAAACCCGGCTGCTGGCGGTTTGTGTTTCCATCCCCGCCAAGATCAACAAGGCGGAAAAATCGATCAATCTGTCCATCCTGGATACGGATGAAGATTTTGATCTGCTGAAGGAACTGAAAAGTATGTGCCCGCAGATCCCGCTGACAATGGTAAACCAGTCGTCTGCCCGGGCGTATGCGGAATACAAATATGTATACGGCGGAAAAAACGGTGATATAATCTATTTTAACATCGATGACGGGGTAGGGGCGGGCATCATGGTAAACGGCAGACTCTTTACCGGAGAGATCGGCCATATGTCCATAGATCCCAAGGGTCCCCTCTGTGTCTGCGGGAAAAGGGGCTGCCTTGAAAATTTGATCAGCAAAACGGCGGTTATCAGGGAATTTGCGGCCCGCGCGGGGGAGCATAAAAATGGGCTTCTCCATACATTAAGCGGCGGCAACCCCGGGCGGATAAATTACCGGATTATCAGGGAAGCCTTGGAACAGGGAGACCTTGAGGTTATGGCGGCGGCCCGGGATATTGCGGAAAAAATCGCCTTGGGCATCAGCAATGTGATCTGTATGTTTGACCCCGAAAAGATCGTTGTGGGCGGCAATATATTGGAATTGGGCGGGACCTTTCTGTCCATGATACTGGCGCGGGTCGAGATCCCCGGAATTAACGGCGTATGTACCGATAGTTCCAGTCAGATAGTCGGCGGCGGCATAGCGCATGATGCGGAGAACCTGGGGGTTCTGCGTTTTTTTCTTGACCGGATATTTACTATTTCCGTTGAAACAGAAAACACGATATACCTTGGAGATTAAGGGCCGGGTATAGCAAGGAGGGCAGATGAATATTTTAGGAATTGGTTGTCATCCCGATGATCTGGAAATCGGCTGCGGGGGCACTTTGGCGAAATACGCGAAACAGGGGCACAAGGTATTTATGTGCCATGTTGCCAACGGGAATCTGGGCCATGCGGTCATTCAGCCTGAGGAACTCAGAAAAATTCGTGACCAAGAGGCAAAAAACGCCGCCGCCGTAATTGGCGCCGAATCTATTTCCGTTGATGTCGGGGATCTTCAACCGGAGGCATCGGATAAAAAAATCAGGGACGCCTTGACTGAAATTGTCCGGTACACAAGAGCGGATCTAATCATCACCCATAATCCCCAGGATTATATGAGGGATCACGAACAGGTTTCGTTTCTGGCCCAGGATGTCTCCTTTGCCGCTACAATCCCCCATCTTCTGCCCCGGACTCCCGGTCCCGGCATATTCCCTCCGGTTTTTTTTATGGATACCCTGGCGGGGATCAACTTTATTCCCACCGAGTATGTGGATATTACCGAAGAGATAGAAAAGAAGCTTGATGCTATCAGTTGCCATGAAAGTCAGGTCGTCTGGATGCGGGAACATGACAACATTGATTTTCTTGATTTTGTGCGGACCTGCAACAAGTACCGGGGGCTCCAGTCGAACTGCGCCTTCGCCGAAGGTTTCAGGCAGTACACCGCCTGGCCCCGGCTGCACCCGCGGCGCTTGCTGCCCTGATCCGTACTTCGTTTTGAAACAGCCTCATTTGTGGTTTGGTTGTTCCGGCAATTAAAACCGGTAAGAGATACTTGCCGAAATCCTGCCGGACATGGCGAAACGTCCGTAACAATTACATTCCGAAAGGCCCCGGGATGAAAAGGGGAGCCGCGTTTCTTCAAGCTCCTCTATAACGGAAGTTTTTCCCGCAAGCCAGGATTTGATCCGGTATGCCGCGGTATCCAGCCGGGCGAGGAGCGCGCCGTAACGCAGGTCCAAAACTTCCCAGCCCAGGGGCTTGATATGGGCCATCCAGTAATCCCGGTTA
Source organism: Spirochaetaceae bacterium (assembly GCA_031283755.1). Classification (GTDB taxonomy): domain Bacteria; phylum Spirochaetota; class Spirochaetia; order Treponematales; family Breznakiellaceae; genus JAIRMO01. The sequence continues at coordinate 8,858 of JAITBE010000217.1, read as the reverse complement.
AAGCGCCGCAGTTCTTCCGTCCGCCGTATTAGCCCGGGAATGGCCGTTTCCGCCAAAAACCTCAGGGCGCTCTTGTCTCCCGCCTTATATGCGGCGGTTATTTTTTTCCCCAGATCCGCTTTTAATTCCAAAACCCGGGCAATCCGGGCGGAAAAGGCAAAAAGACCGTAGGGGTCCTTTCCCCCGGCCGCTTCCTCGTAATAGGCGGCCCATCCGGCGTAATGGCCCGTCAATTCAACTTCCCTGATTTCATAATCAAAAAGTCCCGCCAGCGGATCCTGCCAGATGAGGATCTTCGCGGCGTTGAAGTTTTGGGGATTCCCTTCTTCGGTCCCGGGAATCTCGTTAAGGCGGCTGAGGGCCTCAAGATTTTCACAATCCATTCCGGTACAGAAGGACGCCCGTTCCCTAAAAGATTTAAGATCAATCTCGTCACGGAAATTATGTTCCGCGTAGAGCTGGAGTCCCAGCAGGGTGGTATACACGCTGGATTCGGTGGTGTCGTCTCCCCATACGGTCATAAAAACTTCTTTACAGCCCGATTCTTTGCAGGCCCTGAGGGCGGCGTTGGTGTTTTTAAAGGTCTTCCCCCAATTCATGCCGAAGCCGGTCCAGTTCCACATACCCCCGGCAAAGACCGTCCCCCCGGGAAAGGCGCGGTGCCGTTTGAGCCATTCGCGGTAGAAGTCCGCGGTATCGTGGTAATAATCCCAGTAGACCATTTGTATGCCGGGGGGAGCGGCGGCGGAGACTTCCGGCGGTACCGGGGCTGAAATGTCGTAATAGTCCCCGGTGGGCGAAGCGGCGCGGAAATACATGTCGCTCCATATCATGGCCCGGATGCCTTTTTTACGGCAGATCTCCGCCACCCTTGCCAGGTGTTCGTTCATGATGTCAAATTTACTGCGGTAACCGTTTTTAAGGAGGTACTGTCCCTGCCCCAATTTCCACGCCTCGTCCATGCCGATATGCATGCGTTTGGTACGGAAGGGGGCCGCGCTCCGGGTTATCATTTGTTCTACAAAACGATAGGTCTTTTCCTCGCCCACCAACAAGGTGTCGTCATCTTCGCGAATGTCCTGATAAACTTCCCATTTTAACACATCAATAAGATGGGCCAGGGTCTGGATACAGGGTATCATCTCTATTCCCAAAGACCAGGCAAAATCATCCAGGTCTTTGAGTTCCTCCGGTGAGTAGCGGGAACGCATGTAACCGAAATACGGGTTGTCTTTCAGGTCATAACTGTCTTCCACATAAAGCATAAGCATGTTGAGGCCCATAAGGGACATGCGCCTTAAAAGCTCTTTTACCGTGGAGACCCGCATCACCGCGTTTCCCTGGGATACATCGTACATAGCCCCGTCCATGGTAAAACGGGGAATTTCGGTTATAGCGATATCCCGGTTTCCCTTTTCCAGTTCCTGACAGAGCAGCCCAAGGCCGCGGAAGAAAAAAACTTTTTCGGAAAAACGGATCCTGTATTTCCCGGAATTGCCTTTTACTTCAAGCAAGGCCCCGGCGGTCTTTTCCGCTTCAACCATGATACCCTCCGTCCCCTGGCGGAGATCAAGGAGATTCCGGATCGCTGCGAAACCTTCCAATATTGATGTATCACCCAGAAGTTGTATGGTTGTCATTATTTCCCCGCCTGCATTTCCACCACACACTCCAGGGCGGTATCAGCCATATAATCGAGCTGCTCACCGGAAAGCCCGTAAATGGGAAGGTGGGTATAGCGGCGGTAGAATACATCTTCACAAACCGGGCAGGTTTTGGCGATGGCGTCGGGCTTATAGCCCAGCTGCCGGATAATTTCAAAACGGTAGAGGGGGCCGAAGTGGGGAATATTGGTAACCCCCTTGGCGCTCAGCTTTGCCTTGAATTGTTGTACATCACCGCCGGCTTTTTCGGGATCGATCTGGATTTGATAGAGGTGGAAGGTAGAGACATAATCCTTGTTTCCCGGATCCTGGGGAATGATGGCGGGATTTTTAGACAGCCGCTTGGTGACCCTGGCGGCCGCCCTGCGGCGTTCCGCCAGAATAGTTTCGTAGCGGTCCATCTGTTGGAGCAGGCCCAATGCCTGGATTTCCGTTACCGAGGCGTTCCCCGGAACCGAAAGGCCGTACTTCCCCGGAATGGCGGTGACGTCGTAGAGCCAGTCTTTGGCCTTGCGGCTGAAATCAAGCCCCAGAAATCGCGCCCGTTTCATATCGTCCCGGAAACCGGGGATAGTGGTGGTAAGGAGACCCCCCTCGCCAAAGGAGGTGTTGTTTTTTACCTCATGGAAACTAAAGCCCGTAAAGTGCGCGGTGGTTCCCACCATCCTGCCTTTATACCGAGCGCCAAAAGCGTGGGCCGCATCCTCAAGTACCACAAGGTCGTATTTTTTTGCAATTTCCATTATGGGATCCATGTCAACGGGATAACCGCCGATATCCACAGGGACAATCATCTTTGTTTTTTTGGTGATTTTCCGTTCCACATCCACCGGATCGATATTCACGGTCCGGGGATCAATATCGGCAAAAACCAGTTTCGCTCCTACCGAAAGGGGATAGGCCATGGTAGCCATAAAGGTAACGGCCGGTACAATGACCTCGTCGCCGGGGCCTATGTTGGCGTATTTGTAGGCAATTTCAAAACCCGCGGTACAGTTGCAGAGTAGTATACTGCCGGAAGTTCCCAGGTATTTATCGCAGGCCCCTTCCGCCTTTTCAACCTCGGTTCCCAAGGAAAGTTTTCCCGGCGGTGAGGACAAGGCGGCCAATTTATTCACCGCCCCTTTTACTTCTTCCAAGGCTTCGTTGTATTCCTTTCCCCGGCCCTGCATCAAGAATTTGATAAAGGCCGTTACGTCTTTGGCGTTGTAGTTTTCCCCCACCGCCGCCCAGGGGACCTTTGCCGCCCCGGTGTTGTATCTGAAGTCCGATGTTTTTTTCACCATAATTTCCTCCTGACCGGAAGTTTTCTCAAAATAGTAAATTTTGGAAAAACTCAACCGGATGGTATTTCTACGGTCCTGTTTTCCCGGGCCGCTTTATAGGCGCAGGCGATGACCCGCTGCACCTGAAGGGCTTCCTTTGCCGGAACCTCCGGCTTGTTTCCGTTTAAAAGGCTGTCCCCAAAGGATTCGATTTCGAGGGTATAGGGATTGACTTCAGTCCAGGAGAGGTTTTGCCTTCCCCGGCTCTCCTCCCTGTTCTGGTTTTTGTTGTACCCGCCGGGGTTTGAGTAGACCAGGGAACAGCTCCCCCCGCCGGTCTGGCCTATGGTCCCCGCGGCCAGGGCGCAGCCGCCGGTTCCGTAAATTTCAAGCCGGTTTTCACTGGCGTCGTCGGGGATATTGAAGAAAGCATCCACAAAGGCGTGGGCGCCGTTTTCAAACTCCATGATGAGGGAGGCCGAGTCGTCCACCGCGTAAGAAAATATTCTGGTTCCGATTAACGCCGATACCCTGACGGCCCTGCTCCCGGTAAGGTATTGGAGCAGGTCGATACAGTGAATCCCCATGTCCATAAGAGCGCCGCCGCCCGACAGGGCTGGGTCCTGCCGCCACGCCCCGGGGATCTCCGGGTACCAGCAGGTAAGCTGGGCCCGCAGGGATACGATCTTTCCCAGGCCGCCGCCTGAGATAATTTCCCTCAATTCCCGGTGACAGGGATGAAAACGCATCATAAAGCCCGCGGAAAATTGCAGCTTCTTTTCCGCGCAGATTTTTACCAGTTCCTTCCCCTCGTCAAGGGAAAGGGCGACCGGTTTTTCAATAAGAATATGTTTCCCCGCTTCGGCGGCGGCCAGGGCCTGTTTATAGTGGGCGCTTACCGGTGAAGCGATGTAAACCGCCTCCACCACCGGGTCCGCCAGGAGTTCTTCAACTGAGGTATATGCCTTTGCCGCGTTGTACTTTTTCCGCAGGGTTTCCGCGGGACCAGCCTCAATTTCCATCACCGCCGCTAGGGACGCGTTCTTCGCAAGCATCATCCCCGGCAAAGTACGCCGGTCGGCGATACCCCCCGCGCCGATGACGCCCCAGGATAGTTTTTTCATAGGCTACTCCAAAATTATTTTTCCAAAATACTCCGGCCGGTGGTAATCGGGTTTTTCGGTATCCACCGGATTCCAGACAAGATAGTGGGGCGTTTTTGTTTCATCGCCGCATTTGTAGAAGTTGGCCGTAAAGACGCGGCCTTTTTCAAGGGTAAAGCCGGGACAGTACAGGGCAATAAAGACGGCGGGAACTGTAAACTCCACGCCCCAGAAACCTCCGCCGGCAAAAGGTTTAACCGAAAAGAAATCCCGGTAGTTTTTAACAAGCAGCCTCGCCGTAAAGTCCCTGCCCGTACCGAAGCCCAGGTAGAGGGCGCCCTTGGGATTGAATTCAAAATTAAAATAACGCCCGTCCGCCATGGGACTGAAAAAGAATTCCAGGCAGCTGTCCAGGCAGACCATGTCCGTATCGCCCGAAAAACGGGCCAGGGGATCCTTTTCGCCGGCGGTAAGCCGCGCCTGTAATACCCCGCCGTTGTGGCAGGCTTGGGCAAAGACCTCCATGGAAAGGGGAAATTCCTTCCACGGCTTATTATCGATTGGGGCCTTTTCAATGCTGTTCCAATCCGGCGATCCGTCAACGCGGGTTATCGTATATGTCCGCATGGTTCCCTCCTCCTTATCCTTTTATTCCACTGAGGGTTATACCTTCTACGAACTGTTTTTGCAATATCAGAAAGAGGAAAAACGAAGGAAGAAACGCAATGGTAGCGCCGGACATTACCAGGCCGTAATTGATTTGATAGTTCCCCCGCAAGGTAGCCAGGGCCAGGGTCAGGGTCTGCATTTTGGGCCTAGTGGTAATCACCAGGGGCCAGAGAAAATCATTCCAACAGTTGATGAAGGTGAAAATCGTCAGGGACACCAATACCGGCTTAATCAGGGGAATGACAATGATAAAAAATTTTCTTGATTCACCGCAGCCGTCAATGTTGGCGGCTTCCAGGAGTTCATCAGGAACATTAAACATAAACTGCCGGATAAGGAAAACACCGAAGGCGTCAATCGCCGGAAGGAACAGGGCGGGATAGGTATTCATCAGTCCGCTGTAGCGGATGATGGTATAGACCGGAATGAGTTTTACCTGGAGGGGGAGCATGATTGTGGCAAGATAGAGCATGAACAGAGCCTCCCGGAAGCGAAAACGTTTTTTCGCAAACCCGTAGGCCGCCATAGATCCGATAAGGCAATTAAAAAAACAGGCGAAAAACGTAACAATAACGCTGTTTAACATATTCCTTCCGATATTCAGATTGTTAAAAATAGTAGGATAATTTTTAATGCTAAAATCGGAAGGGTCAAAATTAAAACTTAGGTAACGCTTGCTCGTCAGGGAAGTAATAAACATAAATATGAAGGGCATAATGGCCAGCGCCGCCATACACACAAGAAATAGCGCCGGAAACATAATAGGCCATCTGGCGGAGGATTTTATCATTCGTTGCCCCCTTCGTCCCTGAGCAGTCTCTTTTGAATCAGGGTAAGGATCAGTACAAAACAGAGAAGAAGCAGGGCTGTACAGGCGGCATAACCCATGTTGAATTCCTTAAAGGCCGATGTGTAAACCGTATAAACCAGGGTAAGGGTTGAAACTCCGGGCCCTCCGCCGGTCATGGTATAGATGATATCAAATACCTGAAAAGACCAGATGGTCCCCATGGTCAGAATAAGATAGGTTACCGGCTTGAGGGAAGGTATGGTAATGTACCAGAAACGCTGGAATGCCCCCGCCCCGTCCACCCGGGCGGCCTCGTAGTAGGTTACGGGGATGGACATGATCCCGGCGTAGTAGATAACCAGATAATAGCCGATGTCCTTCCAGACGGAAACAATGGAAACGGAGACTATGGCGGTGTTTTTATCCCCAAGCCAGTTCACCGGACCGGTTGAAAAAAAACCGAGGATTCCGTTCACCATCCCCTGATGCTGAAACATGATTGCCCAGAGGGTTCCCACCAGCACGTTGGAGGCAATCACCGGAATAAAAAGGGCGCCCCTGATAAATTCGCCAAAACGGTTCCTGAACCCTTCGGCCAGAAGGGCCGCCAGAATCAGGGAAATGAGGGTTTGGAACGGAACGGTGAGAACCATATAAATCAGGGTGTTCCGCAGGGAGGCGGCTATGTAGGGGTCCTTAAAAAGCCGCCCGTAATTGGCAAAACCGATTATCCGGGGCGGCTGAATCACATTGAATTTGGTGAAACTGAAAAAGATGTTCATAAACGCGGGAATCAAAGAAAAAATCAGGAGGAGCAAAAAACTGGGGAAGATAAAGGCCGCGGCCTGGATTCCTTCGTTTTTAAACTTCCTCATGATTTTCTCCAAAGCCCCGCGTTAGTTGAGCAGGTTCGCGTAGTTGACCGTTTCCTGGACAGCCTGTTCAGGGGTCATTTCGTTCATCATCATCTGCTGGAGATTCCTGAAAAGATTGTCCTGGATCTGAAAATTATTTTTCGCCACCGGAATAATCACCACGTTTTGGGGGTTCTCGTAGAAAGAGCGGAATTTGGGATTATCCTTGTAGGCTTCGCCCTTGGAAATAGGCGGAAAGGGTGACAGCTCCGTATGAAGCGCTTCCATAATGGAAGGTTTGGTAATCTCCTTCATAAGGCTTGCCGCGAGTTCCTTATTTTTGGACGCGCTATTCATAAAAAGCACATCCGCCACCAGCTGAACCGCTTCCCGTTTGTCTTTCAAGCTGGTAACAAAATCCCAGTTGATTCCCGCCTCGTCAAAGGTCGAAGCCACCGTTCCGGCGCCGTGCATACAGACGATCTTTCCCTGGGCGAAAAGCTCGGCAGCATTCCCCATACTCGACAAAGATTCGGGGGGAGCGATCCGATGCACATAGAGGAGATCATGGACAAACCTGGCAGCCCTGACCGCGGCGTCATTGTCCTGGAGGGCTATCCTGGAACCATCCTGGGTGAAGATGTCTCCTCCGGCGGTCCAGAGGAAGGGATAGTAGGCTTCCTGAAGGGTCCCGTAATGCCGCTCGGTCCATTGGGGCACATAGGTGTAGATATCGCTCCCCAGGTTCGCGGCATTCACCTTTTTGCCGAATTCGATAAATTCATCCCAGGTCCGGGGAAGGGTCGTAATGCCGGCCTTGGCGGTCAGGTCCGTGTTGAAAAAGAACACCCGTATATTCCCGACAATAACCGGCAGGGTGTAGAGTTTCCCGTAAACATATCCCATGTTGGTGTAAAGGTAGTTGTCCAATTCGGCCTGGCTGAAATAGGGCGCCAGATCTTCCAGGGAGCCCATGGTCACGAACTGATCCAGCATCTCCGCGTACATATAACCCACATCGGGACCGGCGCCGGATGAAAGGCCGGTGAGGTATTTTTCCTCGATGGTTTCCCAGGGGGTTATTTCTATTGAAAGGTTTACCTTGTTGGCATCCGCCCAGGGCGTAAGATTTTTGGTCCAGAACTCCATGTCCATACTTTCCGCCGTACCGAAGGGAGGCCACCAGAAGGTAAGATCGGTTTTCTTTTCCTCCGATTTTTTACATCCCGTTACCATCGCCAGAATTACCAGGATCAACAACAGACATCCGATTAGCTTTTTCATGTTCTCTCCTTATCACGAAAGTATTTTTTCCCGGCCTCAATTGCACTCAGGCTCAAGAGGTCCGGCTAATTCTTTGACAAAAAAGAGTTTGCCCGGCAGGGTGGTTGTATAGGTTGAAGGCACCCAGGGTGTTTTGCCGTAACGCAGGGTCATCCAAAAGGAGAGGCCCTGCCACTGCATACCCCGGCTTAAAACCCCGTCACAGCCGCCGATGGCGTAATCGGCGGAAAAAAGGATCTTGGGCCCCAGGGTGTTGGCCGTCGCCGGAACCAAAGGGGTCCTGGATTTAAAACTGGTCAGGGCGTTCTGCTCCACCGTAAGGGGATGGAGTTTTGCCCCCAAACGGTAGGGGACTGCCATCCATTCGGCTTCGGTTTTGAATTCCGCCGCGAAGGTAGGTTCCCAGAAGGCGATGTGGCACATGCGGCCGATACCGTAGATCAGGATGAGCCTGCCCCCGGCGCTGCGGATTTTCTTTATTTTCTCCTCGTAACGGGGGAGATTATCTTTATCGGCAAAGTTCCGCTGGTTTTTCGGTATGGATTTTTTGATATAGTTAAAAAAATGCGTGGCCATGGCGTATTCAAAACTTGCCTTGTTCCCGCCCCCTATGGTATTGCCCTCGGCATCGGCATATTCATCCATATTAAAGGTGGTTACATGGGAGCAGCCGGTTCCCCATTCATTGAGGAAATACGCGGTCCATTTGTACATACCCATGGGCCCCGCCGGAAGGATCAGGGCAAGGGGCAGCCCCTGTTCACCGGCTTCCCGTATTTTAAAGGCAATTTCATGGCCCATTTTTACTTCAAATTCGGTGAGATCCCCGCATAGAACCGGCGTATAATCCTGGTTCCAATCCGGCTGGCGTTCCAACACTGTTTCCGGGACGCCGACGCATTTATCTATCCGCTCAAAATCCCATCCCGCGGGATAAAAATTTTCCAGCAGCGTCCCTTTTTTTGTATCCTGAAAGTTAACCATTATAATCCTCCCCGAATACTTGTATGATGAAGTGTTTGTTCGTTTTCTGAACAAATCATTAAGACATTATACATTCACTTTGCAAAAGAAGTCAAGCCCTGTAATTGACAAACGGAATTTCCGTGTCTATAATTGTCCCATGAAAGCAGTGATGTACGGCGCCGGAAATATTGGCAGAGGTTTTATCGGGCCGCTTTTCACGGCATCGGGATATGAGCTTACCTTTATCGACGTGGCCGAACCGG
>JAITBE010000118.1 GCA_031283755.1 Spirochaetaceae bacterium | reverse complement strand
TCGAATTCCAGTTCCGGCGCCTTTTCATCCCCTTCCCCACCGTCATCCGGGGATGAAAATTCTTCAAGACCCTCATCGGCCAGGGCATTCCGGTGTAGGCCAAGATACTCCGTAAAAGAACGGATCACCTGTTCCCGCTCAAGCCCCCGGGCGTTTTCCTGAAAAAGCCGGTAATAAAGCACCAAAAGCGCCGCATAATGTTCCCGGTTGGCCCGCGCCAGGGGAGAAAAAAAATTATCAGGCAGCGTCGCAAAAACGCCGGTACCGGAGGCCATAGAAATACGCTAGGGGATAGAAGCCGCTTTGTCAAGAATGGGAGCGCATGACGCCATTTTGCCTTTTACCCGCTAAAGCCCGTGGGGGATCGAAAATCCCCCCGTGAGCGTCTCTGGAATTCCCCGCCGGAGAGACCCTTCCGGGGCTCCGCAGGCGGACTCTACAGGTTAGCGAACGGGGAGATTTCCGCTCCCCACGGGTATTCGCCGGTAAGGCGCAAAATCGCGTCAGGCGTCTCGTCAAAATCCCCGGATAATGGTATATTCCCTACAAGGAGCTTTCCCATGATCACCCTGGAACGGATACGGCTGGTGAATTGGCATAACTTTGAAGACACGGTGATCGATATCGGGAATCGCTGCCTTTTAGCCGGGGATAACGGTTCCGGTAAATCCACCATCATCGACGCCATCCAATACGCCATGGCCGCGGACCTCCGGAAGGCCCGGTTTAACGCTGCCGCGGGGGATCGAAAGGGCGGCGGACGGGACCTGATGGGGTATGTGCGCTGTAAGCTGGGGGCTGACGATACGGAGTATCACCGGGGGGATACGGTGGCCCATGTGATGCTGGAATTCTCCGCGGGACCGGCGGCCGGCGCGGAGAAAAGCGCTTCCCCTCCCTCGGGCAACGTCCCGGCGCCTGGGAGCGGCTTTGCGGCCGGGGTCTGCGTGGAGGCCTATACCGACGGCAAGCTGACGGAACATTTCTGGATTGGCGGCCATGTTTCCGTTGCCGCGGTTCCGGTGCGGACGGCGGAAGGGCCGGGGAATCCAGGGGTTCCGGGGAATCCAAGGATTCCCTTGGTGTACCGCCAATTCCGGGACCTCCTGGCCGGGGGGAATATCGTCTTTTACGATTCCAAGCGGCTCTACCTGCGGGACTTTACAAACCGGCTTGGGGTGTGGCGGCGCTATGTGGAGTATAATCCCTATCTGGAGGCCTTTACCCGGTCGGTGAGTTTTACTCCCCTGGTATCGGTGGATCGTTTTGTATGCGATTATATCCTGGAAGACCGGCCGGTGGAAATTACCACCATGAAGGACAATCTGGAAAGTTACAAGGAAGCGGACCGCGAGGCCCGGGGCGCGGTTTTGCGGATCGACGCGCTGAAAAAAATAAATCTCCGGGCGGCGGAATGGCGGAACTATCAGGGCCTTATCCTGAAGCAGGAATATTTAAAACTCAGGATAGAGCGGAACCTGGAGGATCAAAAACAACAGGACCGGTTCCGCCGTTTGGCCGAGGTCGAGGAGAAGGCCGTCTTTTTAAAAAAGGAAATTGAGGCCCGGGAACGGCAGCGCTTTGAGTGGGAACAGGAACAGCGGGAAACCGATATGAGCCTGGCGGCCAATGAAACCCACCTGCTCTACCAGCGTATTGAGGAGCGGATCGGCCGCCTGCAAAAGGATCTGGAAGAGGCCCAGCCCCGGGCAGACCGGTACCAGCTCCTCAAGGCCCAGTGCGAAAGCCTTTTGGGCCGGCCCCTGGGGGAAAGTCCCGGAGAAGATATGCGGGCCGTGGAGGAGGAGGAAGGAAAAAGCCGGGCGGAAAAGGAAGATGCCCGGCGCTTAAAAAACGAGGCGGTTCTGGCCCTGCGGGAGGTATTGGCGGAACTCGCGGATTTGGAAAAGGGTATCCTCCGTTATCCTGATGCCCCCACGACCCTCCGGGAAGCCCTGGAAAAAGCGGGGATCTCCGCTTGGTTCCTCGCGGATGTCGCCGAGATCGATGATCCCGCTTGGGCCGACGCGGTGGAGGGCTGGCTCAACACCCGCCGCTTTGCCCTCCTGGTGGATGCCGTTGATTTTCAACGGGCGCTGGAAATTTACGACGGCCTTCCCCGAAACATTGCCGGAGCCTTCCTTCCCAACCTGGAAAAGATGCGGGACGCCGAAAAACGGAAGGGAAGCCTCGCGGAACTGGTCAGTACCAATTCCCCCTATGCCCGGATCTACCTGGATTATGTGCTGGGGGAGGTGATCCGTGCCGACATTGGCAGCCTTAAAAAGTATGGTTTCGCCGTTACCAAAGAATGTATGTCCTACGGCAATCACACCGCGTCCCGGATCCGGGAGGATGTGTACCGCCGGCATTATTTGGGCCAAGCCGCCCGGAAGGAACGGCGGGAATTCCTCCTGGCCGAGTCGGAACGGCTCCGGCGCGAACGGGACCAGGCGGAGGCCCGGGAGCATGAGGCGGAAACCAGAGAGGACCTCTTCCACCGGGCGGCGCGGACCCTCACGGAACTGCAATTCCTCCTCCCCGCGGTGGAGGACTGCGCGAGACTCACCGTTGATCTGGCCCGCTCCCGGGAAGAACTGGCCGCCGTGGATACCAGGAGCTTTCGGGAACTGCAGGAGAAGCGGGACGCCCTGGCCAAAGAAATTCGAAACGCCGAAACCGAGATCAACCGTCTTCACGAAAATTTGGGCGGGGTAAGCCGGAGCGCGGCGGCCTACCAAGAGGAGCTTGAGGATATTGCCCATACTCTGGAAGAAAAAGAAGGAAATATTCGCCGCTTTGCCGAGGAACACCCCCTGGAAATCGGGGAATGTGAGGGATACGCGGAAAAACAGATAGAAAAAAACAGCCTCCGGGATTTGGCCAACAATTATGAATCCACCCTCAAAGGCTACCGGACCCGGGTGGATAACCTCAAAAAGGAATATCAAAACCTGGCCCAAGTCTATGACCGGGAGTTTAACGCCCTCCTCTCCCTGGAACCTTCCGAAAACGGCGAGGCCGAACGGATTCTAAAACGGCTGGAAACGTCGGAACTGCCGGAATACCGGGAAAAGATCGCCCGGGCCCGGCAGGATGCGGAAAAGGAATTCAAGGATCATTTCATCTCCCGCCTTAACGAGCTTATTGAGGAGGCCCGGGAAAGTTTCCGGGAGATTAACGAGATCCTGCGGTCCTTGAGTTTTGGCCAGGATCAGTACCGCTTCACCCTGGAGGAACGGAGCGACCGGAGGGGGCAAATCGAGATTATCCGAAAGGCCGCCCAAATTCCCGCCCAGGAGGACGGCCTCTTTACCCAGCTCACGGACCCCGCGGAGCTGAAGGCCGCCCAGGACCTCTTTGAACGGATCCTCAACGCCAACCTCGACTCCCCGGAGCTGCGGAGTATCTGCGATTACCGGACCTATTTTCATTACGACATCAAGATCAAAGAAACCGATGTGATCGATCAAGCCACGGGAAAACCGGTGGAGCTTTCCCTGTCCAAGGTACTCCGGGAAAAATCCGGCGGCGAAACCCAAACCCCGTACTATGTGGCTATCGCGGCGAGTTTTTACCGCTTCTACAAGGCCCGGCCCGAAAACACCATACGGCTCGTGATGTTTGACGAGGCCTTTAACCGCATGGATGACGAGCGGATCGGTAAGATTCTGAAATTTTACCAGGACCTGAACATCCAGATTATCAGTTCCGTGCCCACGGAAAAGATCGAGGCCATCGCCCCCCACATGGATCGGATCAACCTGGTGATCCGTCACGGCTACTCCGCCCGGGTACGGGATTTTCACCTTGATAACAAGGTTACTCCCCCTGATATCATTACCAATGATGTTGGCGGCGCCAATGCCGCCGCAGTCATCGCCGCCGCGGGGACCTGACGGTGACGGCCTGGGAAAAACGGATCATTGACGCTTTTGTCGAACGATACCCCGGGTCCGCGGCGGCCGTTGTTTCCGGCTCAGAAGGTTCGGCCAAAACAGCCGGCAGTCCTGGGGACGCCACGGCAGGTCCGGCCGGCTGTGAAAGCGCCGATGACGGAGATACCCCCGGCCGGGAACCCCGCCCCCTCAGACTGCGCCTGGACCGGATCTTTCCCGATTTTGAACGGGCAGCCCCGGATGACCGGGAGTCTTTTTTGGAGGCCGCCGAAACCCTGGAACAGCGGGGCCTCCTCTCCCTTGTCTGGGTCCGCCACCGTAAAGGGGAGATTCCCGCCGCACTGGTCTGCCGGAAGGCGGATCTGCTTTTTGAATTGGCGGGAAAGCCCTCCCCCCGGATCGTGGCTGAAGATGTCAGGCGCGTTGCCCGGGCTTTAGCGGTTGCCGCCGAAGGGCACCAAGCCGCAGGCACTATTACCCATGAAACCGGGGAAACCGAAATTGCCCTTTTTTTATTTATCGCTGAAAACTTCACCCCCCAAGATGCGGCCCTGGGGATCGATGTTATGGCGGTAACGGATCTGGCCCGGCTTACCGGCTTTTTTTCCGGGGTAGAAGAACCAAAGATCCAACGGCCGGACAAAATTCAGGGGCTTACCCCCCGGGCCCTGTCGGTTGCCCTCTACGGGGATTCAAAACGGCTGGAAACCCTGATCAGCCTCTTGAGCCCCCTCCTGAACCGGGCCCGGAAGATGGGGGCCGCTGTCCCGCATTTTGCTTTTTTGGACCGTTCTTACCCCGAAACCCTTATTGCCGGAAAAATCATCCTTCATTTTAAGGGAACCTCCGATTCCGGTACAGCCGGTATTGGGGAAAGGGAACTGCCCTGTCTCCCGGAAAATGCCGCGGCCCCCCTGGTAAACGCTACGGGAAGTATCCTCGCCTTTCCCCTGGGGACGATCCTGAAATTACAATCCATCGCGCCCCTGGAGGGAAAAACAGCATCGGTGTTGATGATCGAAAACAAAGAAACCTTTTTCGTCCTGGCGGAATCTCTGCCGGGTTATACCTGCTTTCTCTATACCGGAGGCCATCCCAACCGGGCGGTTCAAGCCCTGGTGTCGCTGCTCGCCAAATCGGGATTTACCTTTTCTCATGCCGGTGACCTGGACCCCGACGGTATCCTCATCCTCCAGGAGCTGGGGGAAATCACGGGAAAAAGGATAAGGCCGGTACGGATGGACGCAGCCACCTTTGACCGTTACCTGAACTGCGGCAGAAAACTGGAACCAACCATGCTGCGACGGATAGGGCTTATCAGCCATGAAACCCGGTCCCTTCCGGGGATGGAGGAACTTATCCGGCGAATAGAAGAAACAGCGCGGGGAGTGGAACAGGAAATAATCGATTACCGGTGAACCGTGATGCCTCAAAATAAAGGCCGCTAAGGATACCGCAAAGCCCTGTTCCGAGGAGGTTCATTTGAAATTCCCGGTTTTGTTCGTGTAGTTCGTGCGGTTTGCGGCTCAATTTTTTCAGGCTGGCGGCGCGGAGGCGCGGACGCTTTCACAAACAAAAAGACTGCGGGCTTAAGGGTTACTGCTTTTTTAATGTCAGATTTAAAAACTCAATATAATAACTTCTAAAATTTGAAATTTAGAGACTCATAGCGGCCTTTTCAAAATATCAGATTTTGAAAAACCTATTTATATAATTTCTTTTACAAAAAGGACTTCCCTTTATTTGATAAAATAGTATATACTTATT
>JAITBE010000003.1 GCA_031283755.1 Spirochaetaceae bacterium | reverse complement strand
CGCCCGGCGGCTGCCGTAGTTTTTAGTCAGGCCCGATACTTCTATCATTTTGGCTGTCTAAGGTAAGCCAACTCCTGTACGTCATTGGCGGGGGGGACGATAAGCTCCCCCCGGGCCTCCCGTTCCCGCGCTTCCTGCAGCATCTTTGCCGTGGTGGTACAACCGAAGCGGCTGACCCCGACGGCCCGGACCGCCAGGGCGTCGTCGAGCTGCCGGACCCCGCCGGCGGCCTTTACCCGCATCTCAGGCGGGGTATGGGCCCGCATGATCCTGAGGTCGGCGATCCTCGCCCCATAGGGGGCGTAACCCGTGGCGGTCTTGGTAAAATCCACCTGGGCGGCCGCCGCCAGTTCGCAGGCTTTCTTTATCTGCTCCGCCGTGAGATAGGCGTTTTCAAAAATCACCTTTACCAGGGCCCCCGCCCGGTGGGTTTCCTCCCCGACTGCCTGAATGTCATCCCGCACCGGATCATAATCGCCGGAGAGGAAACGGCCTATATTCATCACCATATCTACCTCGCCGCAGCCCTGTTCAATGGCCCGCCTGGTTTCCAGAACCTTTATTTCCGTAAGATTACTCCCGTGGGGAAAACCGATAACCGTGGTGGTGGTTACCCCCGAACCTTTAAGAATACCGTAAGCCAGGGAGACATCACAGGGTTTTACACATACGGTGACGCACCCATATTCCATCGCCAGGCGGCAGCCCGCCTCCACTTCCTGCCGGGTGAATTTAGGGTTGAGCAGGGAATGGTCGATCATTTTGGCGATGTCCGAAGCGGTAATGGTATTCATGGCGGCTCCTGTACTATATTTTCAAGAATATCAATAAGGCCGGTTATCTCGTCCCGGCGATACAGGGTTTTATCCCCCGCCCGGATGCGGTTCAGGAACAGACCCAATTCCTCGTAGAAGATCCCCGTGGGGGGAAGGTTGATCCCCGTGGGAATCTTGATCTTCTCCTCAATGTCGAATTCCTCCGGCAAGCCTTCATTTTTATAGGCGATAAGCTCATTGGCCTAGTACCCCGCGGATTTATCCACCAGATTCAGCAGGGGTTCCCCCCGGACATAACGGCCCAGGTTATCCAGGGCGATTTTGAGGGCGATGGCATCGTAATTCGGATGGAAGCCCGCGTAGTGGCCGGTGAGGATCAGATTGTCCAGGTCCCACAGGGGTGAATCCTCGGGCAGGGGTTCCGGATCGGTAACGTCCAAAAGAGCCCCGGCTATGGCCTTGGACCGGAGGGCTTTCAGAAGGGCCCCCTGATCCGTGGTGGTCCCCCGGCCGACATTGATATAGAGGGCGGTTTTTTTCATGGCGGCGAATTCCGCGGCCCCAAAGGAATACCGGGTTTCTTCGGTCAGGGGAAGGATATTCACCACCACGTCCGTGTCCGGAAGCTGGTCCCGCAGCTTTAAGGCGGAGACCACCGTAACGCCGTCTTCTTCCCGGGGAACCAGGGGGCCGCTCCGGCGAATACCCATCACCGACATCCCAAAGGTCAGCGCCGTCCTGGCGATTCCCACCCCAATAGCGCCGTAGCCCAGGATCAACATGGTTTTTCCCTCTAAAACTGAGAGTTCCTCCATGGGGATCTTGCGCCATTCGCGGCGGCTTTGGCAGGCAAAGGCCAGGGGGAGCCGCCGGTTCCAGGCGAGGAGCATACCAAAGACATGCTCGGTGATCTGTTGGCGGTGCATCCCCGATGTGGTGGTAAGTTTGAAGGGAAGCCCCTTTAATTCAGGATACTGCTGCAGCCAATCCGCCCCCGCAGACCAGAGTTGTATCCATTGGAGGCAGGGCATCCGGGAAACAAGGGAGAAGGGAACATCCCCAAAGCCTATCTCTATGCTATCCACGAGGGGTTCCACCGCTTTTGCGTCGGGGGTGATCAAAACTTCCCTGCCGTCTCCCCCGGCCTTGATTTTTTCCGCCGCGTCCGGGGGTATCCGGGTCCGGGGCAGGCATAAAACAATAAGCCCTTTGCCGGAATGGTTGTTGTTATATTGAGCCATAGTACCTTCAGAATACGAAGAAATAAGGAATAAAATCAACAACCCTGGCAAACGGCTAAACTTGACCCACAATTCAGATTGTTTACTTATTGAAGGGCAGATCTTTCTCCCCGGATGTGTTCGGCAGGGGACGGAAATGGGGGATGATTCGGGATGCGGGGCGGATTGCGGCGCTTATCCGGGCTTGGGGGTAGTGGGAAGTGGGAATATGAGGAGAAAAAAGATTTGATTCGTCTTTTCCCGATTGAAGGGTCTGACCCCCATAGTCCCCCTGACCCCCATAGTCCCTCTGACTTCTCCATCCCCTCCAGTCAAAACCGCTCTCTCCTCCACTACCTCCCCCGCCACAATCCGCGACCCATACCGGTCCCCCCATATATGCCCGATCCGCCCTTCCCGCCGGTTGTACCGCTGGGCAAATACCTGTTTCAGCCACTTCATAATAGCCGGAAGCTCCAGCCCGTCCGCCGGCCTAATGTAAAACGTCAGCCAGTCATCCTCAAGACGGAGAGCGCGAATCTCGAAGACGAACCGAAGTTTCGTCTCCCGGAAGACCCCGGCAAAAATCACCAGGGCCGAATATCGGCGGAACAACGGTTCCCGGTTGTTGACGCGGGTACGGATTTCGTACCACACCCCCTGTTTCAATATCCGTAAAGGTCTCATGGAGAGTATTATGAGAATGACAGGTCATTTTGCTTTATCCGGCCGGATCGGAATGTTCGGTTTCCCCATAATTCTATTTAAAATTGCTGTGGATCAAGTTTAGAAGAAACCGGGGAGTGAGGAGAGGCGCCGCCCGCGTCGGTCGGAAAAATGATGCCGGTCACCGGTTTTTTGCGATATACTACACAATATGATAAAATATGTTATTAAATAGTAATATATAGTATAAAATTCATATGTATAGTAAAATATAGATAAAGATGGTACAAAACAGTAGGTAGAATATTCATCAAAATCGAATTCGTTAATTTTTTTGCATTTTTTTTAAATTTTTTTCAAAAAAACGTGATTTCTTGAGAAAAATGGGATATAATTCTTATGTACGTTTAATATAAAAATGATAGCCGGTTGCCGCTTGGCGGCCGGATGTTTGTTGGGGTCTCTTAAAAGAGGGGACCCCGGGGCAGTGCAAATTCTTGCCGGAAGCACACTGCCACCGGGGCTGCTTTTACGCAATGGTAATCATAGCCCGTCTTGGTGAAAATTACAACAATTGCGTAAGTCCTCCTCTTTTTACCCCCGGGGTCCATGGTATGTATGTCGGCATTTGCGCGGCACGCATGCCGGGACGCCGGGGACATTCGGGATCTAATCCTGGGTGTATATTTTTTAAGGAGGACTCTATGACTAAAAAGAGTCTGGTTTTCGGAGCCGCAGCCCTGGCGCTGCTGGTTTTATTCGCTTTTGTTGGGTGCTCGAACCCTGCTTCGGACGACAGCGGTGTCTCACCCTATGTAGGACCTGGTTTCAACCCTATTCCGGATGGCGCGGTCTATACGGATGATTTTGTTGAGCTTCAGGGATTGCTGAACGATTACATTGCCGATACCAACCATGTGAGCGACATCGTTTTCACTGAAGATGTAGGCGATACAACCGATGGTTTTACCACCGATTTAACCGTCCCTGCCGGAAAGACCCTGTATCTAAACAATGCTACGAACGGTGGTACTGGTTTTACTCCGCTTATAGCAAATATCATCGTGGAGGCAGGGGCCCGGCTCGTGCTGTTGGCGCCTTTCGAAACGGACGGTCCGAATCAAAGACTGCTGGTCAAGGGCGTGGTGGATGTCTACAGCTCCCTTGCCTCCGTGAATGCGCTGGATGTGGCGGATTACTTTATCCAGACCAGCGGAACCATCGAGGCGAGGGGTACGGTGATCGGAACCGGCCACATAGTGGTCCAGGCTGGCGCAACCCTGGTCCTTACCGATGACGATATAGCTCCCAATCCCTCCACCGACCGGTTCACCCCGGCCCAGGCCTGGATCGCCGCGGGACAAGGCAGCCTGGTAATACTCGGTGCCCTTGATCCTATTTATACGGTAAAGGATGTGCTTGCCGGGGTTTATCCGTCCTTGAATCCATCGGATCCGCTACGGAGCAGATTATATGTGGTCGAGACCGATGGCGGGGGCGTATTGCCTTCGATCATTCCCGAGGGGGCAACCATTACCGCCTACGGCAAGATAGAGGATGCCGATAACCATATCCTTACGGTAAACGGGGAACTTGATGCGGATAACGCGGCTTCAACCTTTGAGGACATCGTAACCCTCACCGTGAACGGTACCCTTATCGCGAACGCCGCAACCTTTGAGAAGGTCGAAACCCTGACCGTATCCGCTTTGAACACCGACAACCTGACCAGCCGTGCGTCCACGCCGTCTGGCGATATTTGGGTCGATTCATTTTTGCAGGCGGACAGCGCCACCCTGGAAGCGGCAAAGACCATCATCATCGGTGACTACGGCGAGTTTTCATCAGACAGTACGGCCATTGTCCTTCCCGCGGGAGCGAAAATCAGCCTGGGGAGGAGCGCGATCTTCAACGCGGAAGGGCTCAACACCAACAGCTTTGATAATCTTACCAGCCTTTTCATCGGCCCCGCCTCTAGGGTTACTATTGCTTCCCCCGCCGTTACCTTTAGATCGCTACAGACCCTCACCCTGCAGGACAGCGCGAGCCTTAATGCGGATGGAGGTACCGCGGTCAGCTTCCTGGTTGATACCGCCACTCCCCCGGCCAAGACAAAGATTACCCTGGGGAGAAATGTGCTCTACCAAGTGGGGGTATCCCCCACGGCAAAGGTGGACGTAGCCATAAACAATGACTCCAGCCTCCTCGCCGGAAGTACCATTACCGTCAATCCGGACAGTACCTTTACCCTGAACCCAAGCGTAACCCTTACCGTACCTTCCGGCGCGGCGGTTGACTTTAGCGCGATTACCACCGGCCTTACTACCGGCCCCACCGACCCGGCTCTGGCGCCCATTCAGATAAACGGCGCCATCGTGGTTGGGGATGGAGGCAGCATTGTCGGTCCGGCCCCCGGAACCCTTACCAACGCGACGGATATTGCCAA
>JAITBE010000201.1 GCA_031283755.1 Spirochaetaceae bacterium | reverse complement strand
AATTATCCTGACTTTGCGGTCCATAAGAAAGAGCATGAGGAATTTGTCAAACAGGTGCTGGAGGAGGTTAAAGCCTTTGAGGAGGGTAAAAAATTCATCCCCAATGTTTTTGTCCGCTTCCTCCGGGACTGGACGCTGACTCATATTGCCATGTCGGATAAAAAATACGCCGAATATATTCTGGCGCTCAAAAAAAAGGGCGCGTTGAAAACCCCCGCGTATACCTGACGCCAAAACCGGTTGTTTTGTCACCGGCCCTTGGAGTTTCCGGGGTATTCAGGAAGCCGGCCGTTTCCCGGATATCCCTCGCATCTGCTTCCCTTTCGTTGAAACAGGAGCAAATGTTGTATTAAACAAGCTGTCCAAACAAGTTTTTCTCGCCGGTTCGGACAGCGGCGGGGTTTATACTCCGCGTTCCCATAATACCGAGGTTTCGCATGATAGTGGTCTTGTCCAAAGGTGTTTCAGTTCATGATAAGGAAATGGTTCGGATATATTTAAAGGACCGGGGTTTTAGTATCCGGGAACAGTCCCTGGGGGAAGATGAGATCATCGGCGCCTCGGGGAAGGGAACGGTGGATATTCGGGAACTCAGCCTGCTGCCCGGGGTAGAACGGGTGGCGGCGACTTCCAAGCCCTATGAACTGGCCTCCCGGGAAACCAAGGCCGAGGATACCATTGTGAGCATCGGAGGGGCGGCCCAGTCCTCAGGGCTCGTAAAAATCGGCGGTTCCCGGATTTCGGTGATCGCCGGTCCCTGCGCCGTGGAAAGCCGGGAGCAGATCATGGAAACCGCCGCCATGGTCCGTGAATCCGGGGCGGTGATCCTCCGGGGGGGAGCGTTTAAACCCCGGACCAGCCCCTATGCCTTCCAGGGCCTGGGAATGAAGGGGCTGGAATATATGAAAGCCGCGGGAGAAGCCCAGGGTATGCCCATTGTGACCGAAGTGGTTTCCCCGGAATTGGCGGTCCAGATGAAGGATATCACCGATATGTTCCAGATTGGCGCCCGGAATATGCAAAATTATGAACTACTCAAAAAAGTAGGAGCCCTGGGAAAGCCGGTGCTGCTTAAACGGGGGCCTTCGGCGACCATTGAGGAATGGCTCCTTTCCGCCGAATACCTTTTGGCTTCGGGCACCCAAGATGTGGTCCTCTGCGAGCGGGGAATCCGAACCTTTGAAACCTATACCCGGAACACCTTGGACATTTCCGCCATCCCCGTGGTCAAGGCCCTTTCCCACCTGCCGGTAATCGTGGACCCCAGTCACGCGGTGGGTATCCGGGCCAAGGTAAGTTCCGCGGGGCTGGCCGCCATAGCCGCCGGGGCGGACGGCCTTACCATAGAAGTTCATCCCCGGCCGGACGAGGCTCTTTCCGACGGCCCCCAATCCCTCTACCCCGAACAATTTGAACGGCTCATGCGGGACATTGAAGCCCTGGCCCCGGTGGTGGGAAAGGAACTGCTCCGTACCCCGCTGCCTTCCCATGGGGGATGCGCCCGTCATACCGAAGAGGTCCTGGTACAAGCGGGGGATGGAACAGAGGCAAAGGAACCAGGGGATACCCCTGCGGCCTTTTCCGGGGAAAGCGGCGCTTTTGCCGAACAGGCCTTGATGCGGGTCTTCGGCGAAGAGGCGCCCCGGCTGCGGTGCCCCTCTTTTCGGGCGGTCTTTGACGCGGTTCTGGACGGTTCCGCCATGGCCGGGATAGTGCCGGTGGAAAACAGCCTGGCCGGCTCGGTCCATGAAAATTACGATCTCTTTTTACGTTATCCGGATATCGCCATTGTGGGGGAATTAAAACTCAGGATCGTCCACTGTCTTATCGGGGATGAAAAAGCCGATCTTGATACCATAAAAATAGTCCGCAGCCATCCCCAGGGCTTTGCCCAATGCCGGGATTTTCTGGACAAATATCCCCTTTGGCAGCTTGAGGCCTGTAACGATACCGCCACCGCGGTGGCTTCCATTGCCCGGGAAGGGGCAACCAAGGTGGCGGCTATTGCCGGAGAGGCCGCCGCCAAGATCCACGGCCTCAAGGTCCTCAAGATGGGGATTGAGACCAATCCCTTAAACTACACCCGGTTTGTTATTATCACCCGGAGAATAGGGGAAAAGGTTTCCGTCCCCCCCAGTTTAGGTTCGGAATCCCCCAATAAGGCCTCCCTGGTTTTTTCCGTTCCCGACACGCCGGGTTCCCTTTTTGCCTGCCTCAAAATTCTGAGCGAGCGGGGGATCAATCTATCCAAGCTGGAATCCCGGCCCATCCAGGGACAACCCTGGCGTTATCTTTTTTATGTGGACGTGAACATCCCCGGCTCCGAGGGGACCTTTGACACGGTCATTGAGGAACTGAAAACAAAAACCGAAGACTTCCGTTTTCTGGGGGCATACCGGGGATCACTGTAGGGTCTATCAGAAAGCCTATGGGATAAGACGGCCTGAAAAGGGGAAGATTCCGGCCCCTCGGGCATCCGCCCTATCTTTCGCGGCCTCTCCATGGCCAGGTACTATCCAACGAGGCTGGAGTCTGCAGGGCAAAAGCATTTACTTTTTGATCGTTAAAATTTCCTTGAATCCACCGGAATTTCCAAGAAAAACTAACCACGAAGGACACAAAGGATGCATGAAGCAACACGTTATTCCTTCCTTCTGCGCCTTTGTGGTTAAAAATTCTTCAATGTTTTGGCAAATTTCAGCCTCTGAAAAGTAAATGCAGTGGCCCTGAGCTAAATTGACGGATTAAGATATATAAAGTATATTTCATCTATGGTTCGGGGGAAAGGTAAAACGATACCCAAGATTCCGGCCAAAAGAGTGGTAATATGAATCATGAGCATCTTATCTGGCGGGAAAAGGGCCGGAGGAACGTTTTTACCTGCCCGGTATTTTCGATTCAGGAGACTTCCAGCCTATCCCCGGAAGGGAACTGCAAGCGTTTTACCCTCCTGGAAGCCTCGGATTGGGCTATTGTTATTCCGGTGGTAGAAACGGAGCAGGGAAAGGCTTTTGTCATGGTTTGGCAATGGCGGCATGGCGCCCAGGAATTAAGCCTTGAATTTCCCGGGGGCGTTTTAGAGCCCGGGGAAGATCCCGCGGCAGCGGCAGCCAGAGAATTGGAGGAAGAAACCGCCTATGCGCCGGGTAAAATACGGAAAATCGGGGAAATGAGACCGAATCCGGCGCTCATGTCGAACCGGGTTCACTTTTTTTTAGCCGAAGCCCTGGAATACCGCAAAGCCCGGCATTTGGACGAGGATGAGTATATAGACGTGGAAACCATCCCGGTGGACGAGGCGCTTCGGAATATGGGCCGTCCCCCGTATATTCACGCGCTTATGGCTTCGGCGCTGGGCCTGTATTTGCTCAAGCCCTAAGCCCCGCCGGTTTGGCCGCGCCTTCGAGGCTCGCCCGATTTTT
>JAITBE010000152.1 GCA_031283755.1 Spirochaetaceae bacterium | reverse complement strand
TGATTTCACTGTTCCGGAGGATCAGGGCCTCGTCATCCCCGGATCAACCCCCGGGCCCGCAAAGACCCTCATCATTGGCGCGGGGAAGACCTTTACCTATAACGGGCCGGTTACCATTGAGGCCGGCGGAAACCTGGTATTGGCAACAGATTCTACTACTGCCGTCGGAAAAATCGCCGGCACGGGCAGCATAATCGCGGGCGAGACCGCCATCACCGGCGCCTGGGAAGCGGTAGCTGCGAATGCGACCCCCGGTACACTGACCATCACAAGCGCGGCCGCCGGCGCGACCATTACCGCGGACGGCACCAATGCCACCGGGTTGAAAGCCAGCGCTACAGGCGCGACTATTACCCAGAAAGCAGGTGATGCGAGCAACACCCTTACCATTGGGGCTACCGGGCACGTCACTATTATTGATCTTGACGGTACCACTACTGGGGCGGTAGGTAAACTCGTCGTGAGCGGTGGGGCGAATCCCGGTAAAGTAGCGTTTGCCGTGATCGGCGCTACTGTACAGATTGGCGCAAATCCCACTCTAGGCACTGCGGTTACTAGTCCGACTGCAATCGGTGGTATGACGTTTGGTACCTCATCTGTACCCATTCATAACGGTACTGGTTCCAGCGGTGATAAATTTTTGGGTATGAAAGCTACGGCTGCTACTAACACTTTTGTAGGCGGCAATGCATCCAACACTATTACGATCGACAGCACCCAGGACGTTACTACTTAATTCGTCTGTCCCCGGCACATTCCGGCCTGGACGTAAACGGCGGGACATGGGTTAATCCCCCGGCCCGCCATGTTTAACCGGCCTGGATGTTTCATTCAAGAAGCCGCTCAAAACCCCCGGTTTTGAGCGGCCTTATTTTGGTACCCATCACCAGCAATGCCTCCCCCCCATCCACAACCAGCAATTCAGCCGTTGCGGCAAGCCCGGCGGGGAATTTCGCCCTCGCGCACGTCTCCGGAATTCCCCGCAGCCTTATTTTGGTGCCCATCACCAACAATACCTCCTCCCCCCATCCACACCCGCCATTTTACCCTCTTGCCGGAAGTCCGGCGGGGAATTTCGCCCTCGCGCACGTCTCCTGAATTCCCCGCGGCATTATTTTGGCGCCCATCACCAGCAATGCCTCCCTCCATCACCAACAATGCCTCCTCCCCCCCCACAACCGATAATTCAGCCGTTGCGGCAAGCCCGACGGGGAATTTCGCCCTCGCACACGTCTCCGGAATACCCCACGGCCTTATTTTAGTACCCATCACCAGCAATGCCTCCCCCCCATCCACAACCGGCAATTCAGCCGTTGCGGCAAGCCCGGCGGGGAATTCCGCCCCGCTCACGTCTCTGGATTTCCCCGCGGGAGCAGACCGTTTACGGGCTGCGGACGCGGACTCTACAGGTAGTGGGCGGGACGGAATTCCCCGCCGGGCTTGTCACCCAAGGCTAAATTCCCGGGTAAGCCTGCGGACGCGGACTCTACAGGTAGTGGGCGGGGCGGAATTCCCCGCCGGGCTTGTCACCCAAGGCTAAATTCCCCGCCAGGCTTGCCGCGCCATCTTTTAATTGGAAACATAAAGGATTATACTAGGACAATATGTACGTCTGTTTAGGGAGGAAAAGTTATGGATGGATTTGTTCCAAAACGGGTCCTTTACAATGGGAACGAGATCCCCGGCATCGGCATGGGGACCTTTGGTTCTGACCGGTACTCACCGGCTGAAGTTTCCGCGGCGGTGGCCGGCGCTATCCGCGGCGGCTATCGTTTGTTCGACTGCGCGGCGGTTTACGGCAACGAAAACCTTATCGGCGCGGTTTTTGAAGAAGCCCTCAATTCCGGGGTAGTAAAACGGGAAGAACTCTTTATCTTTTCCAAGGTATGGAATGACCAACACGGCCGGGGAGAAGTCTTATTATCCCTGGCAAAAACCCTTCGGGATCTGCGGCTGGATTACGTGGATGCCTTTTTTGTTCACTGGCCCTTTCCCAATTATCACGCTCCGGGCTGTGACGGCGACGCCCGCAACCCCGATTCGGTCCCCTTTTCGACAGACCGGTTTATGGCGACCTGGCGGCAGATGGAACGTCTCGTGGATATGAAGCTGGTCCGTAACATCGGTATGTCCAACATGACCATC
The DNA here is from genome assembly GCA_031283755.1 of Spirochaetaceae bacterium. Lineage (GTDB taxonomy): Bacteria > Spirochaetota > Spirochaetia > Treponematales > Breznakiellaceae > JAIRMO01. Next base: position 10,017 of record JAITBE010000152.1, on the reverse strand, counting down.
CCGAAACTGGAAGCGGTCCTCCCCCTGTGCCGGATTAAGCCCGCGGTACTGGAAATGGAGATGCACCCCTGCTTTCAGCAGCCCCAGTTGTTCGACTACTGCGTTGCCCAGGGGATCCAGCCCATAGCTTACTGTCCCCTGGGTTCACCGAACCGGCCGGAACGGGATAAAACCCCGGAGGACTTTATCGATATGGAACAGCCCGAGGTTTTGGCGGCTGCCCAGGCCCATGGGATCCATCCCTCAGCGGTTTGCCTGAAATGGGCCATACAGCGGGGGGCTATCCCCATTCCCTTCTCGGTTCACGAGAAAAACTACCTGGCAAACCTCCGTGCCGCCATGGGAGATCCCTTGACCGGGGAGGAGATGGCGGCGCTGGTAAAGGCGGACAAAAACTGCCGCCTGATTAAAGGCCAGGTGTTCCTCTGGTCCGGCGCCCGGAGCTGGGAGGATCTCTGGGACCCGAAGGGATATATTTGCTCTTAGGGACTATAACACCCGGTAATACCCGCATTTGAGATAAAGGGATTCATCATACCCCACCAGGATGGGATGATCCGATCCCTGGTAACGGAAATCAAGCTGCAGGAGCCGGCGTTCGGCATCGCAGGCGGCCTCGGTGATGAGGGCTTTGAAGCTGCCCTCATCCAGGGCCTGGCTGCATGAACAGCTGACCAGGACGCCGCCGGGGGAAAGGAGCTTCATGGCCCGGAGGTTAATCTCCTTGTATCCCCGGAGGGCCCCTTCCAGGGCGGAATGGGATTTGGCAAAGGCCGGGGGATCCAGGATGATGAGATCAAACCGCTCCTTGGCCCGTTCATAGGCACGGAGGACTTCAAAGATATCCCCCTCCACCGCCTTCAGACGGTCCTCCACGCCGTTGAGCCGGGCGTTTTTCGCAAGCGTTTCCAAGGCAGCGGCGGAGACATCCAGGGCAGTTACCTGGGCGGCGCCAAACCGGGCGGCGTGGATGCCGAAACCGCCGGTATAGGCGCAGCCGTCCAGGACCCGTCCCCCGGCAGCAAAGGCCGCCGCCCGGAGGCGGTTTTCTTTCTGGTCCAGGTAGTGGCCGGTTTTTTGCCCTTCCTCAAGGTGCAGGATAAAGGGAAAGCCGTTTTCAAAAATCACGATCCCCCCGCCGGGAAAACTCCCCCGGATGAGCCCGTCCCCAGAGGGGAGGCCCTCAAGTTTCCGTATCCGGCCGTCCGGCTTTTCCACTATCCCCGCGGGAAGCCCCAAGGGAAATCCCCCAGGCAGCCCGGTTTCCATTGCCGGACCCTGCCCCGGTTCCCCGGCGTTTTCTTTCTCCGCGCTTACGGCGGCCTCAAGCCGGAATTCCGGCGGGGCATATTTTTCCAGAACCTCCTCCAGGGCGGCAAGGATCTCCTCCCGGCGGCAGTCCATACCCCAGGCGAGGAATTGGACGGAAAGCCAGGATGCCGGCTTTCCTAAGGCGGCTTCAACCTTTTCAAAGGTAAGGGATTCCCCGGAAAGGCCGGTCAACAGCCCTCCCTCCGTAAGACCGGCCGCGATTTCCTCAAAGGGCCAGCCCACAAAGCGGTCTACGATGAGGCCGGGAAGAAAATCCGCCTCCCCAAAAATGATCCGGGCCGATTCCCGGCGGAGATCATATCCCGAAAGCCGCCCGGCAAGGGCCGCCCGAATCCGGCGCTTAAAAAAGCCCTTGTCCACCCCTTCTTTGGAGGGGCTGTAGATCCGGGCGATGATTTTGGAATGGGGATTAGCCAAACCCCGGCCCAGATAGGTCTTATGGGCGCTTTCCACATCGACAAGCTCCCCGGCTTCCAGTTCTTCAAGGGGAATGGGTTTAAACCCTCCGGGAACAGGCGCAAGGACCCGGGCGGCTTCGTTATCGTAGACCCAGGGGTGGCCCGCCAGGATCCGTTTTTCTTCCCCGGGTTTTAAAATAATCCGTTTCATTATAGTACCATCACCAGGAGAGTGTATTCCAAAAATTGAAGTTTTGAAACCCTGGTCTTAAAAAGACGCCTAAAGGATCAGGTACCCTTGGTAACCGCGTTAATAATTGCCGTTTCGGCGTTTTTATTGGCCGGCCAATAGGATACTAGGATGGTCAAAAAATATCCCTCATTGACCTGACGGGTCAGGGTCAAAATATTAAACTCCGTATTTTTTTCCTGCTGAACCTTGAAGAGCCGCTGTTCATATACGATATTATTTATAGGGACCCTGCCTGAATTGAGGAGTTCATAGGTTGTATCCTCCTCGGGTTCAAGCATATATTCCTCAAAATATTCCATATAGCCCGCTATATCAGTGATACCGTTTATGGTTTCGGCGTTTATATCAAAACCCAGGTGATTGTCCATATTGGAAAATTGCAGATTGGCAAAGGAAATCAAATCAATATAATCGCCGTCATCCCCGTAATAAATATCAAGCCCCGTAGGATCAGCGGTTTCCTCTTGATCTTCGCTGAAATTTTCCGTGTTTAGCGTATAGCACCACCACCCCTTGGGGACGGTATAGGAAAAATCAAGAAAACCATTGTAGTAAACCACCGTATCTTCATATTTAACGGCGGACTGCTCACGGTCATCATCGCCGGATTCGGAATTTACCCTGTTTTGAACCTCACTCAGAATATCCTGGAGCTTTTTTGAACATCCGGTAACAGACCAAACCAGGACAAAACAAAACGTCAACATGATCAGCTTTTTCATTCTTTCTTCTCCTTAATATACGAGTTTTCCCAAAACGTGCTCGTGTTTTGGGAAAAACTCAACAATGAATCTCCCCGCCGCAAGGCGCTAAACTTGACACAGATACGAATGAAGATAAAAAACCACCAAGGCCAAAGGCCGGCGCGTCAAGACACTTGAAGGAAGGAGGAATGATGAGAGAACGACTCTCCGTACTCCTACAACCTCACCCCCTTTTCGGTGAATTTTTCTTGTTTCGGTGTAATCATCTTTCTTTCCCTTGTGCTTTCTGATTGACCGCGCAAGGTTTCCCCTATGGTTCCTAATTCTTGAGTATATGTAATCAAGAACTTCGCCGCAAGCGGTTAAACTTGATCCTCAATTTAGGGGTCATTACCTGTTTTAAGAAAAAACCCGCGGAATTTCATAGAATTACCCGGAAAGAACAGGGAAAAGGAGAAAAAATAGCGTATATACCTTTTTTCCCGTGAAACTCCGGGTCTTCGCGGTTAAATTTATTCATTTGTGTCTTGGTTTTGAGGAATGAGTATGGTGTATTTCTATGGGTCAAGTTTAGCGCAAGCTCCGGGGTATTAAACCAGCCTTTCGAATAAAAACTCCGGTTTTCGCGGTTTTCTTACCCTAAAAAACCGTATCCCCGGTTTTTGCTTACTCCACCCCCATGCCGGAAAAGGTCCCGCGGTAGTGGTATGGGGAAAGGCCCGTACATTTTTTAAAAACCCGGGAGAAGTGGAAGGGGTTTTCAAAACCAAAATGTTCCGCCACCGAAGCGATGGTAAGGTTGGTATCCACGAGGTATGCCGAGGCCGCCTCAATTTTAAGCCGGATAAAATATTGAAACGGGGACATTCCCAACTTTTTATGAAAAAGCCGGATAAAATGTTCCTCCGAAAGGTTAAGCCGTTTGGCCAGGGACCCCATGTCGAGTTTTTCCCGGATCGATTTTTCCATCAGCGCCAGAGCCCGTTCGGTATGGTCCACCCGGGGATTCCGGTCCGGGATAATTTCCCCGGACTGCGGGAGGGGCCCTCCATACCAGCGGTAGAGCAAGCTCAGTAATAGATATTCCGCGGCCCGCTCCCGGCCGGCATCCCGGGTCAGGTGGTAGAGTTCTTCCACCAAAAAACGTTCCCGGCCCTCAATAAAGGTGTTTCGGCGGGTAACCAGGTCCCGGGTCTCAATCAGCGCGATGATTTCCCGGTCCTGGACAGCCGCCGGATCCGGCTCAAAAAGAATGGCGTAATAACTGATGGGCCGCCGCACCGCGTCGGGCAGGATGGAATGAAATTCCCGGGGTTTGGTTAAAAAAAGACGGTTCCCCTGGATGATAAATTTGGAGCGGTTCAGCAGAAAAAGACCATTACCCTCAAGAAAAAGGTGTACTTCATAATCCCCGGGATCATGGGTATGGTACCGTCCATGCCAGGCGAGTTTATCCCCCCCTTCCAATTTATAAACATGAACCACGTCCTTTATCCGCATAAAAAAAAATATCAATAATAGATATGATTTGTCAATATTTCCTATGGTTGATTTCCCCAAAGGGGCGTATCATAAGTAAAACACGGACAGGTCCGGCTATTTAAAAGGCAAAATCCGGTCCGGCAGGATCATGATTTTGAAAAGGATCTGAATTCTAAAACCATTGGGAGGTATCTATGGCTGATTATTATGTGGGGAATAAGGAATATTTCCCCGGTATCGGAAAAATTACATACGAGGGACCCAAAAGCGATAATCCCTTGGCCTTTAAGTATTATGACGCGGACAAAAAGGTCGGCAAAAAAAAGATGAAGGATCATCTCCGCTTTGCCATTGCGTATTGGCATAGTTTTTGCGCCGACGGTTCGGATCCCTTTGGGGCGCCCACCCATCCCCATCCCTGGATTGTGGACGCCAAAAGCCCTATGGAGGCGGCGGAGCATAAACTGAATGCGGCCTTTGAGTTTTTTACCAAATTGGGAGCGGAATTTTACTGTTTCCATGACCGGGATCTCGCCCCGGAAGGGGAGAGCCCTGCGGAAAGTGAAAAAAATCTTTTTGCCCTTGCGGCAAAGGCGAAAAAATTACAAAAAGCTACCGGAGTAAAACTCCTGTGGGGTACGGCAAACCTCTTCAGCCATCCCCGGTTTATGAACGGCGCCGCGACCAATCCGGAATTTTCCGTGGTGGCCCTGGCCGCCGCCCAGGTTAAGGCCGCCCTTGATGTTACCATAGATTTGGGCGGCCAGGGGTATACTTTCTGGGGCGGCCGGGAGGGGTATATGAGCCTCCTCAACACCGATCTAAAAAAAGAAAAGGAACACCTGGCGAAATTCCTGTCCATGGCCCGGGATTACGCCCGCAAGCAGGGTTTTAAGGGGGTTTTTTATATCGAACCCAAACCCATGGAACCCACCAAACACCAATACGATTACGACGTAGAAACCGTGGCGGGCTTCCTCCGTTATTACGGCCTGGACAAGGACTTTCGGCTTAACATTGAAGCTAACCATGCGGAGCTGGCGGGCCACGATTTTGCCCATGAACTGGAAACCGCCGCGTCCCTGGGGCTCTTTGGGTCCGTGGACGCAAACCGGGGCGAACCCCGGAACGGCTGGGATACGGATCAGTTCCCCACGAGTTACTATGAGACGGCCCTGGCCATGTATGCCATCCTCAGGGCCGGGGGCTTTACCGCGGGGGGACTCAACTTTGACGCTAAAATACGCCGGAATTCGATAGAGCCCGCAGACCTCTTTGAAGCCCATATCGGCGGAATGGATACCTTTGCGGTGGGGCTTGAGATCGCCCAGCGGATCATCGACGACGGAAAACTCAGCGGCTTTGTCAAAAAGCGGTACGCCTCCTTTAATTCCGGGGACGGGGCAAAATTTGAGAAGGGGGAACTCTCCTTTGATGTTTTGGCCAAACTCGGCTCCAAATACGGAACCGCGGGAATCACCAGCGGTAAACAGGAACAGCTTGAGAATATCCTCAACAAGTACCTGCTGGGACTGTAAGACAAGGGCCGCTGCGAAGTAAAATTATCTCCTCTCCCCGGGCCTGGGATATTTTCAAAATAGAAAATTTGAAAATATCCCGGGATGTATTATATTTAAAAAAGCGTCATCCTCAAGGAGAAGGGCATTACCTCTATTTTCCACCGATGGAAGTATTATAATGTTACAAAAGAGGCCATACAGGGCTGCCATACGGGCATAGTTCATCATAATGCCCGGAGTCTGCTGCTTATCAGCCTGATTTCGATACTTATGATTCTGCTTTTTTCACTTTATCCGTTGATCATTCAAAAATCAATATATAAATTCTTAATTTATATGTGCGTCGTGGCCTGGGAATTAAGCGTCCTTTTATATGCCCGCTGGATCTGGAAGTACAAAAAATACCAGGATGTTTTTGTATATTCCGGAATTATTATTTTTTTTGCCGGACTGATGTTTTTTAGCATTTATATCGGGATCGTTGACCGGCCGGAATTTCAGGCGGTTAATTTTTTTATTTTTTTTATATGTTCCCAGATCATATTTGTGATAAATCCGCTGTGGAATTTTTTAATAAATTTTATAACCATACTGATTTTTTCCTCTTTAGCCATAGAGGTTAAGTCTTTTTCAGTATGGATCGCCGATTTAATAAACATCACTATCGCGGGTATGATCGGCGCGGCTTTTAGCTGGTATATGTCCTATGTGTCTATCCGGGAGATGTTAGCCGCCCAGCGCCTGGAGAGTGAACGCAACCGCTTTCGGGAGGAAAGCATCAGGGATGAGTTAACCGGGATCGGTAACCGCCGGGATTTTATGGATACGGTGAATTTTTATATCGCCGTATGCCAGCATATACATCAAACCATCATTATCATCATGCTGGATGTGGACTACTTTAAGCGGTACAATGATTTTTACGGACACCCCAGGGGAGATCTGGTGTTACGGGCCATCGGTAAGGTACTCAGAAAGATCATGGAGGAGGAGCGGCTTTATGCCGCCCGGGTCGGAGGGGAGGAATTTATCATAATGGGGACTGAAAACCGGCTGGCCGAAGCGGAACGGATCGCGTTAAAAATCAGGCAGGAGGTTATTGATCTCAAAATTCCCCATGAAAAATCCCCTGTAGCCCCCCATGTTACCGTAAGCCAGGGGGTTTACTTTATGCGGGGCGGTTCAGAGGATACAATGGAAGATTTATACAGCCAGGCGGATTTAGCCCTTTATGATGCAAAGGTCCGGGGCCGGAATACTATCGTGTTTTTTGATTCGGCGGAAAAAACCATGCGGCCGGTTGAGTTACGCCCCCCGGATCGGAACCTCGGCCGCCGGTAACGGGAGATCCGGGGTATGGGCGGCCTTCCGGGTCAGGAAAAACCGCTCATTAGGGAACATACACTTCGGGGTTGTTCGGCCTCCCCGGCGACGCCTTGCTCGTAGCGGTGATATACCAATCCTCCTTGCCGTTAGTGTCGGGACGGGCTTCCCTCCGGGAAATGCTCCTTGTGGCGGTGGTGCCCTTACTGACCACCGCGTCCTGGGGACCCGGTACTCCCCCCGCGCCGATCCATGCCCCCTGGCTGTTCAATAATTCCGCCGCGGTTCTCATAAATTCCTTTTTGGACCATCCCGCCTCATCTTCGCAGAGTAAAACGCCGTCCACGATCCGGTCGTCCTGGTCCATAAAAAACACCGCGCCGGTCTTGTGAAGGAGCTTGACGGCGCCCGGAACCCAGAAATCCCTGGCTGTTGGCGAAGCGTCGGTCCCCCCGGAGGCGGCCAGGTTCGTACCGGTCTCGTTAACAATCCCCTCTTCTATACTCCGCAAATGGATCACGATATACTCATTTTCCCCGACTTCCACCGGGGGAAATTCCCATATAGGAGTGTCCATACTGATACTTGCCGAGAACAAACGGAGAGCGCCAAGATTTCCGGAGTTTTTAGTTTTTATCTCCACAAATTCAGCCTTGGGCTTTGAATATTCAATACGGAGTTCGGTAATAGTAAAAGAGGGAAGCCGGGCATTCCGGGCTCTAAAGGGGATCAACACGTCCAGGGTATTCCCCTCCTCATCCTCTACCAATAGATTTGCCGTTATCCGTTCCCCTTCCGCCGCCGGGCGGTTCAGATGGATCTGGACCGTAGTACCCCCGGTAATGGATTTAACATCCAGGGTGGGATCAAAAAACAGGGACGCTACTTCTACGGGCAGTGAAAACCGGAAGTCGATCTCCGCGGGAGAAACCGCCTTGTATCCCAGGAATACCGGCGCCGAGGCGCGAACGCCCAGGGCCTTTTGTATCGCCGATTCGGTGGAACAGGCGCCGGCGGCAACGCATAAACCCGTCAGGGCCAGGCACCATCCTAAAAAACGTTTTATCATAGATACCTCCGCCCTATTAATGGCGTTGTCCCGCGTCTTGCTTTAATAGAATCTGTAAAAAATGAAAAAATGAAGAACCCAGGAGCAAGCCGGGATATGGACCCGGCCTTACAATCAGCATTGGGACTGTCCGAAAAATTGACGGAGGCCTTAAAAAAGGGCTGTTCCAACAACCGTGGTTTTGGAACAGCCCCGTGAAAATTCTTTGGAAACTGCTTTTTAGAGCTTATCTATAATCGTAATAAAAATATCGGTCAATACGGGATCAAATTGGCTCCCCTTGCCGTCTTGAATGATCTTTGCCGCCTCCACGCGGGAAAAGGCCTTCTTGTAGGGACGCTCCGAGACAAGGGCGTCGTATACGTCGGCCAGGGCCATGATCCTGCCCTGGAGGGGTATGTTTTCTCCCGCCAATCCGTTGGGGTAACCGGAACCGTCCCATTTTTCATGGTGGGTGCCGGCGAAAATTTTCGCGTGTTTTAAAAAGTCGCTGGCGTTGGTAGCGGCTTCAATCCGTTCGATAATTTGAACGCCAAAGGCGGCGTGCTTTTTCATTTCCTCGAATTCCGCAGGATCAAGCCTGCCGGGTTTTAAGAGTATCTGGTCGCTGATGGCGATCTTGCCCACATCGTGAAGCTGGGATGATTGCAGTAACAGTTTAATATCCCATCTCGAAATTTCTTTGGCGAACGCGGGATGATCCCGCAGGGCCTCAACCAAAAGGCCCACACCCCGCTGGGTCCGCTCAATATGGCCGCCGGTAATATCGTCCCGGCTTTCAACCAGGTCCGCCACGGTTTTAAGGATGGCATCCTGTAGTTCCAATACGGTTTTGGTTTTTTCATCCACCATCCTTTGCAGATTGTCGTTAAAATTTTTTAGTTCTTTTTGCTGGATTTCCAGGGTTTTTTTCTGGGCCTCCACCAAGAGATGTACCTCGATACGTTTCAGAAGCAGGGGCGGCATAAAGGGTTTGGTAATATAGTCGATGGCCCCCAAATCAAGGCCCTCAAGTTCATTTTCCGTATCGGTTTTGGCGGTAAGGAAGATCACCGGAATAGTTTTGGTTTTATCTTTTGATTTGAGGATTTTGATCGCCTCGTAGCCGTTCATTTCCGGCATGTCGATGTCCAGAAGAATGAGGGCGGGCTTAATATCCTCCAAAAGAAAAAATAGTTTTTCCGCCGAATGGGCGGTATAGACTTCGTATTTTTCCGATAACACATTTTTTCCCGTCCGCAGGTTTGAAGGATTATCGTCAACCAAAATAATCTTTTCGTACTGTTTTTCCATGATTCAATGCTCCTTTGTATTAATTACCGTATTGATAGCTTCAATAGCCCCTGTATATTCTCCCATCAGCACCTTTTCGGAAACAGCGTTTATCGCTTCCCGCGTTTCCCCATCCAAAGGCATCTTTTCAATTTCTTCCAGCAGCCTGTCGGTTTTTTTCATGTCCTTCGCTTCCAGCGCGCTTTTTAACACGGAAAATAAATTGAAGATAACTTCTTCGGCATCCCCGGTCTGCGGTCCCCCGCTCTCGTTTTCCCGCTTTTCTTCCAAAGCGATCCTTATCCCTTCGATGAGTTGTGTGAGTTCTTTGTAAAACTGCGGCAGTTTTTCCGCTATGGCCGCCGTATCCCCGGCATTTCCCGCGGCTTCCAGGGCGGCGGCTTTTGCCGACACTTCCGAGGCGCCTATGGTTCCGGCGGCGCCTTTTATGGCGTGCGCCTGGGCGGCAAAGACGGCCAGCAGCGTTTCGGCGGGGGGTGGTGTGGCAAAAATAGGCAGCCGGAATGCGGCGTCCTTGTAAAACTGGGCCAGCACTTTCCGGTATCCCTCGATGGCGCCTCCGGTCATGGCAATTCCCTTTGCGACATCAACCAGCGGCGCAAGGGAGGGAAAAGGCGAAACCGCGGGAAGGGCTTCCGGGCCG
>JAITBE010000184.1 GCA_031283755.1 Spirochaetaceae bacterium | reverse complement strand
ACATCCTGGGAATCCGCCCCGGTTACGACGCCCTGACCATCGACCCCTGTATCCCCCCGGAGTGGAAGGGCTTTACCGTCCGCCGGGTCTGGCGGGGCGCGGTCTACGAAATTGAGGTAGCCAACCCTCAGCGGGTGAGCAAAGGGGTACGGGAGTGCCGTCTGAACGAAATTCCCCAGGACACCGCGTCCGGCTGCGGGATTATCCCGGCCCAGGCCGCGGGTAGCGTCAACCATGTTACGGTGATGATGGGGAAGTCGGGGTGAAAAAAGCCTCCCCTCGCCGTGACATCCCTCAATATGGCCCATAGTTCAGATTTCTTGCCTGCTTCAGGGTAGATTAAGGGTGGAAATGGCGGATGATTCGGAATTCGGGACAGATTGCGGTACTTATCCAGGTTCGGGGGTGGTGGAAAGCGGGAATATGAGGAGAAAAACGGCTTGGCCTGTCCTTTCCCCATAACGGGGTCTGACCCTCATCATGACCCTCATCCTGATCTTCATGATCCTGACCCTCATGACCCTCATCCTGATCTTCATAATCCCGATATCCCCAGTCGAAGCCCCTCTCTCCTCCTCCGCCGCTATCCGCGACCAATACCGGTCCCCCCATATATGCCCGATCCGCCCTTCCCGCCGGTTGTACCGCTGGGCAAACACCTGTTTCAGCCGCTTCATAATAGCCGGAAGCTCCAGCCCGTCCGCCGGCTTAATGTAAAACATCAGCCAGTCATCCTCAAGACGGAGCGCGCGAATCTCGAAAACGAACCGAAGTTTGGTCTCCCTGAAGACCCTGGCAAAAATCGCCAGAGCCGTCTCCCGGCGGAACAACGGTTCCCGGTTGTTGACGCGGGTACGAATCTCGTACCACACCCCCTGTTTCAGTATCCGTAATGGTCTCATGGAGAATATTATGAGATTGACCAGCCGTTTTGCTTCATCCGGGTGTCTCGGAACATTCGGTTTCCCCATAATTTCGCCCTTTTGAAGCGGCCGGGTTAGCTGGGCCGCCGCAAGCGGGTATTAACCAAACCCCGGATAACCCGCTGTCAACAAGTTAAGAAGGGGGAGCGCCATTGATGTCATAGGATGCATCAATTTTGCCCAGACAAGCCGTTTTTGACGCTGCTCCCCCTCGCTTCAACCCCGCGCCGCCCGCAAGCGGGCTTAGGCGGGTTTTCCGCTACCCCCACTCCTTCATCCGCGGGTAACAAATCCTTAATCTGTTGACAGTGGGCAATTCCCTCCATTCGCTCGCCTGCGGGATTCGCCTGCGGGATTCGCCTGTGGGATTCGCCTGTGGGATTCGCCTGCGGAGCCCGGGAACCTACGGTTCCTTCAATCTCCTCCGCGGGGAATTCCACAGACGCTCACGGGGGAATTGCCCCTCCCCGCGGGCTTTAGCGGCAGGAGGCAAAACGCCGGGTTCACCGCTGAACCATCACATAGCTGTGGGTATAGGGAAGGGCCATGGCGGCTAGTTTTTTCCGCTTCCGCCGGTCGGTATTCAGGAGGATGGCCCCCAGGACAGAGGCCAGAAGACTGACCGCCACGATACCCCAAACCGCGGAAAGGGAGCCCTGGAAGGGGAGTCCCACGTTCATTCCGTAAAAACTGGTGATCAGGGTGGGGATCATCAGCACGATGGAAACGATGGTGAGCCGCTTCATCACAATATTCAGGTTGTTGGAGATGACGCTGGCAAAGGCGTCCATGGTTCCGGTGAGGATCGACGAATAGATTTTCGCCATTTCAATGGCCTGCTTGTTTTCGGTAACCACATCTTCCAGGAGTTCCTTTTCGTCCTCTTTAAAGCGGATCAGGGGGGATTTTTGAAGTTTTTCCAGCAAAAGCTCGTTGGTAGTGATGCTGGTCGTAAAATAAACCAGGGATTTCTGAATGGAAAGGAGCTGGATAAGTTCGTTGTTTTTGATGGATTTTTGCAGTTCCCGCTCGATAATGGTGGTCCGCTTATTGAGTTCCTTCAGGGCCCTGAGAAAAGTAAAGGCGGCCCGGCCTAAAAGGTTCAAAACAAAGGTGCTTTTATTGTTGATATTGAAACCCCGGATACGGTTTTTGATGAGATCCTCCAGGGCTTCGCTGGAACGCTGGCAGATGGTTACAATTTTATCGGAAAAAAGGATAATCCCCAGGGGCAGGGTAAAAAAAGACACCTCGTATCTTTCATCATATACCGGAAGCCGTACAATCAGGGCGGTATATTCATCTTCCTTTTCTATCCGGGCCTGCTCGTCGGCATCCATAATATCCGTCAGCAGCTCCCCGGCGATGCCGTATTCTTTTTCCAGCAGGAGCAAGTCGTCTTTATCAACGTTCCGGGCATCGACCCAACAGCCTTTGCTCACCGCATTGGTTTCGACAAGCCCTTTCTCGCTTTTTATTCGGATAGTAATCATTCGGATTCTCCTCTGGTCTGCGGACTTTCTTACAAAAGCCCGCTTCTCCGGAAGAACCCGCTATGGTTCTAATAGGATGGGCGCTTAGTAAGAAATGCCGTAAACGTCAAACGTATTGAATTTTGTCTATGGCTGGGTAAACTACCGCCGCCGTCCGGATCGGACATGGCATTTCCTCCTTGGCTTGGATTTATGAAACTTCATAGGAAGTTCAAAGGTCAACTGCGGCCGCTTCACAACCCTTGTCCGCGGGACATGAATTTGAAGCTATTTTAAATATAGCAAATTATTTCTACCGGTGCAAGGGGGGGATCAACCGCGGGAATTTCACTGTTCAGTCCGGAATTCGTCCGCACCGGGGCTGCTTTCAATAAGCAATTTAATGGACCGGCCTCCGATTATTTCTCCCCCCCGGGTATACATCCAGTCACTGATATTTTCAATCGAAAAAGGCACCGCCGCCCCCAGGGCAAGGCCGCTGCAGTGGAAGGGTTGATTGGTTATGGTGCCGTAATAACAGCCGTCTTTGAACCGGATATCCCGGAGCCAGATGTGTTCATAGGCAAATCCGCTTTCCGGATCAGCGGCAAAGGGGTATTTAACCTGAAAATTCCCCTCATCCTCCCCGGGGGCGTTTAATTTTTCGATAAATTCCGGCAGCGCTTCCCGGGCACGGAGGATAATTTGATTGAGTTCGCTGTCCGGCTGGATGATTTTGACAACCCCCTCCTCAGGGACCGGGGGAAGCTCCTTTTCACAGGAACCGAGGAACAGGACGGCAGACAAAAGGATCCCTCCCAGAAACAGGCGGGGTTTTACCCCAAACAGAAACCGGTTTTTAAAAAAAAGAGCCCCCCGGGAAAAGGAGGTGAAGAAACCCGGGGGGCAAACTGATGATACGGTAGATGAAAAGCAGTGATGTATATAACACAATTTAGGTTGTAGAAACCAAAGATGGTACATAAACATATCTAAATGACCGTATCACAGTACTAATTGTTAAGATATATAAAAAACCGCTTCCGGTCAAGGGATAATGTCAAAAATATTAATAAAATAGTAATAAATAAAGCCAACTCCAAAATTATTAAATTTTAAAGCCGCCCGGCATTTTGTCCTTTATCCGCTAAAGCCCGTGGGGGAGCGGCAAATGCGCCAGTCGCAAGCCAGGAGAATTCGCCTGCGGAGCCCGGAAACCGGGCACCATTTGCGAGGAATTCCAGAGACACTCATGGCGGAATTACCGCTCCCCCACGGCTTGATCGAACAAAGATATAAATTTCGAATGAAAGTTCGTAATGCTCGGTATTATTTGGGGTATTTATTCGATTTTTTGGCTTTATCCGTGCGTTAACACCAGGATTGTCATAAATAACCAGGCATAATAAAAGCAATAGACAACGAACGACACGAAATTCACGAACAAAAACATAAATTTCAAATGAAGATTTCGTGTATTCGCGGCGTATTTGTTTGGCCTGGCGCGGCCTCCACCCGGAAAGTCCGGCGCCAGGGATGGCCGCTACAGGCGGACCGGTAAAATTTTTACAAAACAAAAACACCGAAAACAAATCCGGCAGGACGCCGGATTATGCCCCGGAACTCCCCAGGTGACAGTCACCAAAATCCCCGCCAATGCCGCGGGGAGCCGCAATTCCGCCATAAGCGTCTCAAGAATTCCTCGCCCTGCGGAGACAAGGAACCGTAGGTTCCGGGCTCCGCAGGCAGACTCAAAGAGCCCCCCCCTGTAGCGCCCGTCATCTCCGTCCCTCGCGGGGCAGCGCCCCCCAATCCCCGGCATCTTCCCCACCCTAAGCCTGACACCATTTTGCCCGTTCCCCGCCAATGCCGCGGGGGAGCGGGAATTACGCCATGAGCGTCTCTGGAATTACTCGCCGGAGGTGCCCGGGAACCGGGCTCCGCAGGCGAATTCCACAGGCTAGCGAATGGCGGAATTCCCGCTCCCCCGCGGGCTTTAGCTAGTAACCGGCAAAACAGCGTCAGCCACCAATAAAGAGACGCAGGGTAAAACGTCCAGGCCGGATCCGGTACGGCTCCAGGGTGTCCGGGCCGCAGGTGGCGGTTCCCACCCCCCGCTGGGCGACATCGATACTGAGGAGCCAATAAGCGCCGGGACCTTGGGTCAGGTCCTTGAGGTCTGTGGTATGGAGACCGGTAAAAAGATTTTCCGGGGAATACCGGCTGACCCCCATATTGACCGGTTTGTCCGGCCGGATGATGATCCGCCCCGGCTTGTCCCCGGGAACCTGATTTCCCCAGAGGGTAACGCTCCGCACCCCGCTGCGGTTGCCGTTTTCCTGGGGCACGATGTAGGGCACCCCCAGGCTGGCGGGAGTATCCTCGTACCGGCCCAAAAGGGCCCCGGCCCGGCGGTCGGGGTAGGATTCCTGGGGGCCCGCGCCGAACCAGGTGATCCGGGAATAATAAGCGGGAATCCGGGCCGTAAGGCCGACCTTGGGCAGTTCCGGCAGGGAAGGGTCCAGGTCAAAGGTGAAGTCCAGGATACCGGGATTATCCGCCGAAGGGGGCACGGAGATCCGGGTAAAGACCCCAAGGCGGGTGTTTTCAAAACCCGGCGCGGCCTTTTCCCCTGCCAGGAGCGCCGCCCGGTAGAATTTGGCCTTGTAGCCCTCCCAAAGGATACCGGCGGTTTCTTCTTCCCCGGTCCGCAGGTGCAGAAGGTCCAGGTCAAGCCAGGGGAACAGGGCCTTGTCCTGGTAGTAAAACAAGGCCGCCGGGTCCCCCCTGAGGGGGATATAGATCTTGAGACCATCGTTTTCCGTGGGAGCCCGGAAGAGGGAAGGGGCAAAAAGGTCCCCGAACCGGGCGAATTCCGGCGCGGCCTCCGCCGTGACCCTCAGGGTCCGGGGGCTCTCCCGGAGGAGTTTTTCCCCGGAGCAGAGGACAAACCCGGCCTTGGTCCAGGGAGCGCCTTTGGCGCCCCCTATATCCCGGCTAAGCCTGAAATCCCCGTGGATAAAGACAACCCCCGGAACCGCCCCAAGATCGAGGTTTTTGGGTACCGGGAGTTCTATTTCCGCGGCCCCGCCCGGAGCCAGGGGGGGCAGGGTCTCCACCCCTTCGGCCAGGACAGCATCTTCCCCGGAGAGTTTCCAGACGAGTTCGATCCCCTCCAGGGTGGAAAAATCAAAGCGGTTTTCCACGATAAAAGCATAGGGTTTGCCGGAAACCGGTTTGAGCCGCAGGGGGGCAAAAACCTGTTTGCACTCCGCCATGGCTGGTTTTGGGGTCTGATCGGGAAAGAGGAGGCCGTTGAGGCAAAAATCGTAATCCGAAGGCTCATCCCCAAAATCGCCGCCGTACTTCCAGTATTTGGTTCCCTCCGGGGTAAAGGCCTCAATTCCCTGGTCTATCCAATCCCAGATAAAGCCCCCCTGAAGGCCGTGGTGGGATTCGATAGCCTCCCAATAATCGGCAAGGCTTCCGTTGGAATTCCCCATGGCATGGGAGTATTCGATCATGATCAGGGGCCGGTCGTCTTCCCGGTATTTTACAAAATCGGTGATCAGCTTGATCTGGGGGTACATGGGGCCGATGATGTCCGTCAGATCCCGGCTGCGGTTCAGGGAATCCAGGGTAAAGCCGCCCTGGCCGTGTTCGGGCCGGATCGCCCCCTCGTAGTTCACCGGCCGGGAGGGGTCCACCCGGCGGATCCAGGCGCCGGCCAGGTTATGGTTGGCCCCGTCCCCGCTTTCATTCCCCAGGGACCAGATGATAATGGCGGGGTGGTTTTTGTCCCGCTCCACCATGCGCTGGACCCGGGCGGCATAGGCGTAGGTGTAGGCCGTATCCCGGCAGAGCTGCTCGTAAAAGCAGTGGTTTTCGATATTGGCCTCGTCCACCAGGTATATGCCGTACCGGTCGCAGAGATCGTACCACCGTTCATCGTTGGGATAATGGCAGGTTCTGACCGCGTTAAAATTATGGGTTTTAAGGAGATGAATGTCCCGGACCATGGCGGCGGTGGAAAGGGTTTTCCCGTTTTTTTCATCATGTTCGTGGCGGTTGACCCCCTTGATCAGAACCGCCTTTTCGTTTATGAGGAGTTCCCGCCGGGCTACCCGGACGCTCCTGAATCCGGTCAAAAAGGCGGCGCTTTGGATATGCCGGCCCTCCCGAAACAGGCTGACCGAAAGGGTGTAGAGGTTCGGGGCCTCGTGGGACCAGGGAGCGGCATTGTCCAGGACCAGTTCTGTTTCGGCCCGGTTGGAATTGACCCGGTAGCTGCAATCCAGGGTAAGCTCCCCCGAGAGGAGGGGTTTTATTGATGAGCCCAGGGAAGCGGCAAAGGCCAGGGCCTCTTCCCGGCTTGCGGGCAGGCTAAAGGGGTAGAGGGCATAGGCAATGGTGAAGGGCGGCTCCCCGGAGGAGTCGTCCACCCCCACATTCCCGGTGCTCCGCCCCGGAGGCACGTCCCCGCCCAGGGTTACCTCAAGCCGGAGCCGGCCCCGGTCCATGGTAACCGCCCCGGGAATGGCCGTGATGTCCTTGATATAACAAGGTTCGGTGGTATAGAGGAAAACGCTCCGGTGGATACCGCCGAACCACCACTGGTCCTGATCCTCCACATAGCTCGCGTCGGAGTACCGGACCACCTTGAGGCAGAGGGTGTTTTCCCCGGTTTCCAGGAGAAAGGGGGTGATGTCGTATTCCGAGGGGAGCCGGGTATCCTTGCCCGCCCCGGCGAAGACGCCGTTTACGTAAACCAGGCAGCAGCTCTCCGCGGAACCCACATGGAGAACCACCCGCCGGCCCTTCCAGTTCCCGGGGAGGGTAAAGGTACGGCGGTAGAGCCCGGTGGGGTTATGCTCCGGCGCATTGGGGGGTACCCCTTCAAAGGGCATCTGGACGTTGGTGTAGTGGGGTTTATCGAAGGGCTTCCCATCGGGGCCGGTCTGGAGGGTCCAGGTTCCGGGCACCCTGATATCCGCCCAGGAACCGGCGTTAAAATCCGGTTTGGTCCAGGGGGGGGCCGAAGGGACCGGGCCTTCAGGGACATCCTCCCCGGGGTTGGGGATCAGCCGGAACCGCCAGGTTCCATCCAGCCCCAGATAACAGGGGTTGTCTTCGGGCCGGCGGAATTCCGGGCCCGCCACCGCGTCCGCCAGGGCTTCCTGAGCCGAGGCAAAAGCCAAAAGAGGACTACCCATAGGCAGCCGGTTAAACCCCTGGATCTCAGGGTTTTCCCATAGGGGAGGAAGGGTTTTTATTTTCATATATTTATGATGAAAGAGCTTTTTCTCCTTGTCAATACCATAAAAATGGATTAAAATAGATAAGATTTTGGATTTTGTCCGGAAATGAATCCGGTGTCGAAGTTGAGCCCTGGGGGCGTTTTTTATCAGGAGGTTTTTATGAAAAAAATAGGTTTTGTGTGTTTGACGGTTCTTCTTGCGGCGGTGTTTATCTTCACCGGCTGTTCCAAGAAAGAGGCGGCGGCGGCGGCGGATCCCAACGCGCCGGTAACCCTGACGGTGTGGTGCTGGGACCCCAATTTTAATATTTACGCCATGAACGAGGCGGCGAAGATTTACCGGCGGGATCACCCCAATGTAACGATCAATGTGGTGGAAACTCCCTGGGACGATGTACAGCAGAAGCTGATCACCGCCCTTTCCGCCCGGCAGACCGATAGTTTGCCCGATATTGTGCTGATGCAGGATAACGCCATACAGAAAAACGTCCTGACCTATCCCGACGCGTTCCTCCCCTTGAACGATAAGATCGATCTGTCAAAATTTGCCCAGTTTAAGGTGGATGTGGGGACCATAGACGGGAAAAGTTACGGGGTTCCCTTTGACAACGGCGCCACCGGGACCTTCCTCCGCCGGGATATCGTGGAACAGGCGGGCTTAAAGGTAGAAGATTTTAACGATATTACCTGGGAGCGGTTTATCGAGCTGGGAAAAATCGTAAAGCAGAAAACCGGAGTTTCCATGGTTTCCACCGATGCGACGGGCCCGGATTTTATCATGGTGATGCTCCAAAGCGCCGGGACCTGGCTGTTTGACGCCCAGGGCAACGTCTATATCAAGGACAATCCCGTGCTGCGGAGGGCCATCGATCTCTTTATTGAAGGGGTCCAGTCCGGGGTTATCCTTTTGGCGTCGGATTGGAACGCCTATATCGCCACCCTGAACAATGGGACCGTGGCGTCCACCATCCAGGGCTGCTGGATCATCGGATCCATCACCGCCGAAGCCTCCCAGTCGGGCCAGTGGGCGCTGGTGAATACCCCCCGGTTCAGCAATATCGAGTCGGTTAACTACTCCAGCCAGGGCGGTTCCGGCTGGATGATCCTGGCCAGCTCCAAGAACCCCGATGCGGCCATAGATTTCCTGGACAAGACCTTCGCGGGGAGTACGGAATTATACGATACCATCCTGCCCTCCTCCGGGGCCATCGGCACCTGGCTTCCCGCGGCGGATTCCGCGGTTTACGGAGAACCCAGCGACTTCTTTGGGGGCCAGAAGATCTACGAAGATCTGGTAAATTACGCGGGCAAGGTTCCTAAGGTAAAATATGGTATCTTCAACTATGAGGCCCGGAGCGCTGTAACCCAGGGTATGATGGATATCATGCAGGGTACGAAACCCATAGACACCGCCTTGAACGACGCCCAGCAGGAAGTTGAATTCCTCATGGCCCAGTAAGAAGGCGCCGTACAGCGAAAGGCCAAACCTTGGAATACAGGAATTCGGGACCCGCCGAACCGGTCTCCCGGATTCCTGGGGCCTCCGTTATCCATAAGTCTCAAGGGGCGGTTTCAAAATCCACCGGATTTTGAAACCCCGCTCTTGAAATAGCCGGAAGGAGTGGTTATGCGGCGGGTTTTTCTCTCAAAAAAATACTCCCGCTGGGGCTGGTTTTTTGTGTGCCCCGCGGCGGTTTTAATTTTTGTCCTGTCCTTTTACCCCATGATCCAGGCGTTTATTCTGTCCCTTCAGTCGGGGCTGGGGAACAACCTCCGGTTTACCGGGACCCGGAACTATGTGCGCCTTTTACAGGATACGGTATTCCATAGCTCCGTGGGCAATGTATTTATCTATTTGATTTTCCAGGTCCCCCTGATGCTTTTCCTGGCCCTGATCCTGGCGTCTATCCTCAACAGCCCCAACCTCAAGGGGAAGGTGATCTTCAGAACCATCATCTTTTTGCCCTGCGCCGTGGCCCTGGTTTCTTCGGCGGTTGTTTTTAAGTCCTTTTTCTCCCTGGACGGCATCGTGAATTTGACCCTCCTCAGGCTCCGCCTCATCCCCGAGCCGGTAAGCTGGCTGACCGATCCCCTTTGGGCCAAGGTGGTGATCATCCTCATCATCACCTGGCGCTGGACCGGGTACAACACGATCTTTTACCTGGCGGGGCTCCAAAACATTGATACCTCGGTGTACGAGGCCGCCCGGATCGACGGGGCCTCCGGTGTCCAGCAATTTTTCAAGATCACCCTGCCCCTCCTGCGGCCGGTGATCCTGCTGACCACCATTATGTCCACCAACGGGACCTTGCAGCTTTTTGACGAGGTAAAGGCCATTTCCCCGGGGTCGGGGTTCAAGGCGACCATCACCATATCCTACCATATCTATAACCTTTCTTTTTATAACAGCCCCCAATTAGGATACGCGGCGGCGGTTTCCTATACGATTCTCCTGATGGTGGCGGTATTATCCCTGATACAGATAAAAGTGGGGGACCGGGTATGAAAAAAAATTATAAACTTCCGGTTTTTTTCATGTACGCTTTTTTGATTTTGGTCTGTTTTTTTTCGGGGTTTCCCCTTTTCTGGATGTTGACCGCGGCCACCAACCGGAGCGTGGATATTGTCAAGGGGAAGCTGTTCTTTGGAACCCATCTGCTGGAAAACTTCAAGGTTCTCCTCTCCACCGTATCCCTGGGGCGGACTTTTCTCAATTCCCTGCGGAATACCCTGATTGGAACCCTGGCGAGTCTGTTTATCTGCTCCATGGCGGGGTACGGCTTCCAGATTTACCGGGACAAAAACAAGGACCGGCTTATGTCGATCCTGCTTTTATCCATGATGGTGCCCTTTGCTTCGGTGATGGTGCCCCTGTTCAGGATGTTCAGCATCGCCAACCTGCTCAATACCACCGCGGGCTTTATTTTGCCGTCCATAGCCACCGCCTTTCTTATCTTTTTTTTCCGGCAAAGCTCCATGTCCTTTCCCTTTGAGATAGTCCAGGCCGCCCGGGTGGACGGGATGGGGGAATTCGGCATATACACCCGGATATATATTCCCGTCATGGCCCCGACCTTTGCCGCGGCGGGGATTGTAACCTTTATGTCCGGCTGGAACAACTACCTGTGGCCCCTCATAGTGCTGCAAAAACAGGAAAGCCAGACCATGCCCCTGATGATCATGGGGTTGACCGCGGGGTATACCACCGATTACGGCATCCTGGCCTTGGCGGTTACCATCTGTACCCTGCCGACCCTGCTCCTCTTTGTTACCCAGCAGAAGCGCTTTGTGGCGGGGATCCTGGGATCGGTAAAATAGGCTCATTAGACAAGCCGGTTAGTAATCCGCTGTTTTCACCGCTTTAAACAGTCTCAACCCTGCTGAAACCCGTTGAAATAAGGTTTTTCCGGAACGGGTAAGGTTGGCGTATAGATTTTTATCCACAAAGGCATTGAGGAGTTTGTTCCACGGCTTATTTGTTTCTTACAAAAAAAGAATTTTTGTTTGTTGAAAAAAAAATTGAGGGCACTATATTCACTAATATAACCAGGGTATCGTCTGGGCGGCCGGCCTTTGATACCCGGAATGGTATTTTGCCTAATATTGGGAGCAGTGGTAGTTTTGGATTTAACGAACCATAAAAGTTTGTTTCAGATATTTGTCTTATCCTGCTTTCTGATATTTTTTATCAGTCTCTTGTACGGGCATGGGCCTGTATAAAATTTTTGACTCCGAAAGGAGTGGAGGACTTCTATGTCTAAAAAAAATCTTTTTGCGGGAGGCGCGGCGTTATTTCTTATAGCGTTCCTCGCCTTAATCGGATGTAACAATGCTTCGGATCCTGTTTCGTTGAAGCCATTGTTTTCAGTAAAGAGTGTTGTATTGGAAGCTAATACGCTGATAGTTACCTTTTCCGATACCATCACCGCTATTGACGACGCTTTTAAATCGCCCGGTTACACCCTCGATGCGGCTAACTATACCGTGTCCAAAAACAATACCGGAGTACTATCGATTAGTACCACGATAACCCCAGTAGCAGGGGACACATCCAGTGTGAAAATGGCCATGTCTGAGATTCACCTCGGATTAAATCTAAACGAAACCCTTAACGTGAACGTCAAGAATATCGCTGGGGGGCTTTATACCGTGAAGCCCCTGACCGTTACTATTGATAAGGGGAGTAGCGATACTAACCTTGTATTGGTATTTAGCGAAAATTTGTACGATTCAAGCGCCCCCCTGGCTGGCGGCGCGGGTGCGGCATCATTTTTTAAGCTAACCGCCGCTGATTCTGCGTCGACTCTCGGCGCGACTGTAGACAGTACCAATCTCAACACCATTACGATTACTTTGACAGGTGGGATCGCAGGCGGCGATGAGATCGGGCCCGCCGCATCGACGGTTAACACCCTCGCAGGAATGCCCTGGAAAGAATCGCTGGCTTTCGATGATAGTACTAAAACCTGGAGTATAACCAATCCGTAACAGAGCAGTATCAGCCGTAAGGGAACCCCTTACGGCCCCGGGGGACCGGGTTCGGTTCCCCGCGGTCCGGCATTTTGCGGCTTATCGCGAAGTCCCGCGGGCTTTAGCTGGTAAGGGGGCAAAATGCAGGGCTGCTTAACGAAGATGTCGAGGGCGGGGTTCCGGCCTGCCCCCCAAAAGCGGGGACCCGGCAGTACCGGGCCCCCGCTTTTTCATTCGAGTCCTTCGTGTCCTTCGTGGTTAGTTTTTCTTGGAAATTCCGGTAAATTCAAGGAAATTTTAACGATCAAAAAGTAAATGCTTTTGCCCTGGCTTCCTCATTGACAAATCCATTAAGCCATGATATATAAACTAAAATGAGGCTGTTTCAAAACTCCAGGTTTTGAAACAGCCTCAAATATTCCAATTGATATGATGGACAGAAATACAAAAAAAATACCGGTTTTGGCCGCGCTTTTTTTCCGGGGGGCGGTCCTGGCTGCCTCCGCCTTGCTTCTCTTGGGCGCCTGTGTTTCGATCCCCTTTCGGCAAAAGCTCGAAACCTTCGATCAAATCACCCTGGACCCGCCGGCCGGGGAGGACATCAACGGGAGTTTTCCCGAAGCGGTGTATATTAAAACCAGAACCCAGACTTTTAATACCTACCATTATTATATCCTCAAGGACGGCCTCATCTGGTATAAGGGGATCACGGCCGATTCCGGTCCCCAGGACTGGACGGTCTTTATGGAGACCGGGCTGCCCCACAATTTCTCCGACCAATACTTTTATTACCCCAAATATATTGTGGAGATAGCCGCCGACGCCGATGAACTGGTTGCCCTGTCCGATGAGGGCCGTTTCTACCGTATCTGCCAGGACTGGATTTTTTCCCGGCCGACTAAAAAGTGGCTGGACAAACAAGGCTGGCCGGAGATGGTGGGCTTATACATGGATCAGCGGACCACCCATAATAAGGCATGGACCGTGGGTAAACGGAACGAACAGGTAAGGTATTATGAAGATCCCTTTGGGAATCAGCACCATAACGGTACCCAGGAGATCGTTACCACCTATGTACTATTGGAAGACGGCCAGGAGATATGCTACGCCGATCCGGGGCTCCCCACTGATTTTAGCCGGAATTTCGCGGGGCCTGAACGGGGGGCCTTTAAGGCGGCGGCCATGTCGGCAAGCGCCTCCACGCTCTTTCTTATCAATGATGCCGGGGAAATGTATACCCGTATCGCCGATTTTGATATCACCGGCGGCGATCCCATGTTTTTCAAATATACCTACGTTCCCTATAGCTCCAACCTTTCGGGAACTAACTACCGGTCAAACCTGACCCCCTGGGGCTTGCCTTCGGAGGATTGGCAGCCCCAACCGGCCATCCCCCTCAAAGGAAAGGCCGCGGCCACCCGGTACATCACCATCCTGCAGAACGGACAGGGCAACGCCGCCCGGGAACTTCGGGTGGCGGGGTACAATGAACAGGGTGAAACCGGCTATTGGTCCAAGCCTATAGCCGCTTTGGATTGGGCCTTTGTACCGGTTTCCCTGTATTTCCCCCCCGAAGCTGTTTTGTTCAGCCCGGAGGATGCGGCGGATATTGGTATTGCCGAAAAGCGGGGGGAACGGGGGCCGTTGCCGGATATACCGATGCGGGGCAGCCTTTGGTTTGGGGATACCGTGGAAACGGAATGGGAGTACGAAATTCCCAATTTTAATATCCTGGAAGGCTCCTGTTTTTTGCGTATTTCCTGGCGGGGGGAAACCTGTACCGTCATACTCCATCCGATAGAGATGTGGACTTATCTCCGGCGCTATTACCAGCCCGGCCGGATCGGGCCGCCTAAAATGTTTTTTGTTACCCTGGAAATTCCCGAAAACGCCATGGACGGACTATCCGAAGAGTTCCGGGAGCAATTAAACCGTAAAATCGAAGATAAAAACAAGGTTCTCTTCAATTATATTATGGAGGCGGACACCAATTATATCACGCTGAGGGAGAATACGGCATGGACCGTGATATTAACCAATGATGCCCAGCCCGCCGCCTTTCCGGATAACCGGCATTCCTGGTTTTTTAACCGGTATGATGAGATCGCCCGTTACAATTCACCGGAGCTTACCCTACAGGGACGGCCGGTCTATACCCGGGATCAGTATGCCGAAATATGGCGAAAAATTGAAAATAACCGGAAATTTAAAGAAGAACTTGAACACCGGGTCGCTGAATATAGGTCATTAAAAAGGGCTGCCTTCAATCTGGGTATGGTTTATAACAACCTGGATCTTATCAGCCGTATCACCCTGCTGAATTTTGTTGATATTCCCAAAATATACACCATCACCCGGTTTGGCAAAAAAATCGTCTCCCTCAACCGAACCTATACGGAACTTATCTCCGATAACCGTATTTGGATCGACAACAAATTGATCGAGCTCCTGGACATACGGATACAAACCTATACCGAGGCCGCCGGCAGGCTTGCCCGGGGGGAGCCGGAGCTTGTTTTTCCGGCGGGATTTGCGGAAACCGCCGCGGAGTATTGGGACATTGCCGGCCTTCCCTTTGAAATGGAGGGGACTTTTGGTTTCGGGTCCGATGAAAAGCCGGCGTTTTTATCCTCCGAACTGTTAAACCAGGGCTTTTTCGGGTGGATCCTCAAGGTCGGCGAAGCCCCCCTGTTTTCCCTTTTGGTGGAACCGGAGGACGCCGCCCGTACCATATTTTCCCGGAACGGCAAAACCGCCCGCGAAGCGCCGTACCGTTTGAAGGGGATCCTTTCTGTCAACTCCGTTAACCTGGAGGGAGAGGGCCTTGGACGGACTTATTATAACCGGACCATCGGTTCTTTGATAAAAGACAACGGGCAGCTCAAGATTGATATCATTTTTGACGGTAAAGAATTGATAATAAAACACCGGCGTTTTTTCGGCAGGGATTTTATTGTTTTTCACGGGTCGATTTGACCACGGGGGGCGAACTTCCGGCCTTACCGCGGCACCCGTAAACCATGGTCCTCAAGGATCGTTTTATACTGTTCCAGGTCCTCCGGGCGGAGGGCCTTTGTTTTTTCAAGTCCATAGTCCAGGCCCAGCATGGCGTATTTGTTTTGCCCGAATTGGTGAAAGGGGAGGAGTTCTACCTCCCGGGCGCCCAGGGAGCGGAGGAGTTCCCCAAAGGCAGCGGCGTCGGAGAGGCGGTCGTTATACCCGGGGATCACGGGAATTCGGGCAATGGCGGCCCGGCCCAGGGCGGTGCGGAAATTGGTCAGGATAAGGTCCTGGGAAACCCCGGTTCCCTCCCGGTGCCGGTCCGGGGCATGGTGCTTTATGTCAAAGAGGATAAGCTCCGTCCGGGAGCTTATCCGGTCAAACACCGCCGCCGGGGCAAGGCCCGAGGTTTCTATGGCCCGGTGTACCCCCGCGTCTCCCAATGCGGCCAGGAGGGCTTCGGCAAATTCCGGCTGGGCCAGGACTTCCCCCCCGGAAAGGGTCACCCCGCCCCCGGATTCATCGTAAAAGGCCCGGTCCTTGAGGCACTGTTCCACGACTTCATCCACCGAATAATACCGCCCCGCCGGGGACAGGGCCTGGCGGGGACAGGCCTCCGCACAGATCCCGCAGCCGGTACAGAGGCCGTGGTCAATACGGATCCGCCCCGGCGCAAGGGGCGCCTCCTCATATCGAACCGCCCCTTGGGGGCAAAGCCCGGTACAGCGGCGGCACCGGGAACATTTTGACCCGTCCCAGAGGATCTGTACGGCGCTGCTTTGGGATTCAGGGTTGGAACACCACCGGCAGCGCAGGGGGCATCCCTTAAAAAACACCACCGTCCGGATCCCCGGCCCGTCGTGAATGCTGAACTGCTGGATGTTAAAGATAATGCCCCGGATAGCCTGCTCCTTATAGTTGTTTGATAAAGGGGCTGATGTAGAGCAGGGCCGCCCCGACGGCGGCGGCTTCTTTTTTATAGGTACAGGCGGTGATATAATCCTCGTTTCCCAGGAAGGTGGTTATCCGGGCGACGGATTTACGCAGATCGTCAATATACGCTTCCAGGTATTCCCCCAAATACCCGCCCAGGATAATATCGCAGTCAAAGGATACGGCCAGGTTGTTTAAAGCCATGGTAAGGTAGGAAAGGTACTGCTCCCATACCGCTTGCAGCTCCGCGTCCCCGGCCTTGAGCCGTTCAAAGAAAAGGGCCAGATTCCCGCCGGTATGCCGGGACAATACCAGGGCGGAGCAGTAGGCGTCCATGCAACCCTTTTGCCCGCAATAACAGGGCAGGCCGTCCCGGACCAGGGTGCTATGGCCAAACTCACCTCCCCGTTGATTTTCACCGGGGTACAATTCATTGTGGAGCAGAATCGCCCCTCCGACGGAATCGCTCAGGGAAAGATACACCGCGTTGGTCCGGTATTTATGCCGCCACAATTCGGCAAACCCCGCCGCGTTGGCGTCGTTACACAACACCGCCGGGTAGGACAGGCCCCGGCTGACGGTCGAACAGGACAGGGCGGAAACCTGAAGCACATGGGAATAGATGATCATCTGACCGTCCTTGGTAAGAACCCCGGGAACGGAAAACCCCGCCCCCAGCACATCCGCGGGATTGACCCCGGCGGCGGTAACCAGGGCGGTGATAAGTTCCACCACCTTTTGATAATACGCCGGGGTGTTTTCGTAGGGGGCCTCGAACCGGGTGCTTTCGATTATCTCCGTTGCCAGGTTGATCAGCACGATGCTGACGTGGTTCCGGGTAATATCCGTCCCGATGGCAAATCTCGCGTTTTTTTCACAAATCACGGAAATCGCCTTCCGCCCGCCGGTGGAATCCAGCACCTCCCCTTCCCGGAGAAACCCTTCCTTCTGGAGGGTTTTTACGTTTTGAATAGCCGTGGGCAGGCTGATACCCAGCTGCGCCGCTATCTCCGGTTTTGATATGCTTCCTCTTTGATAAATTAGTTGGTAAATCCGGTTCCGGTTGGTCCGCTTTTTTTCCACGCTGGATAGATTCATAATGAATTTATAAACTACCTTATAAAGTATTTCAATATAAAATAAAATTTTATAGCGCTTTTTTTAAAGAATTTAAGCATCATCTTAATAAAGTACAAAATTTTGCAAAATCGAATATTTTTTTCATAAATTGTTGACAATAGCGGCGATTGGGGTTATCATATTCCTAATTTAGTTTATGTAATGTATTTTATTAACTAGCTTGGATAGTGGAATATGTATATAAATAGGAATTTACAGGAATAAATCATGGGTTATCTTGAAAAATTGTTTGGCTTAAAGGGAAAAATAGCGCTGGTAACCGGCGGCGGCCGGGGCATAGGACAGGTTGTTGCCCAGGGGCTTGCGGAAGCCGGGGCGGAGGTCGCCATTATTTCCCGATCCGGGGCGGATGA
>JAITBE010000202.1 GCA_031283755.1 Spirochaetaceae bacterium | reverse complement strand
GGCTCAAGTACCCGGATACTTGATATTTCGCCCCTAAAAAGCCATACTTGTTTTTATGGATATCGGGGAAGTTATCTATGCTTCAAGCCGGCTCTTTTTTGGGGCCTTGGCCGCTTTTTTTGCTATTGTACTCTGGTCAAAAACCAGGGATGCGGCCTGGATGCTCATGGTAGTCGGAACCATTGCCCTTTATGTGGAAATCGTCTATTCAATCCTGAACCTCTTTGGCATTGCCGAAGAATCGGGGATAACCATAGGTTCCGTGCCCCTGGTGTTGTTGATCCTTCCCAATCTGTCGATTGTTTTTTTTATTATCGCGTTTATGGTCATGGTCATCCGAAAGTTGAGCCGGAGGTAGACCGTATGAGGAACCCGGCGGCAGGTTCAAAGTAAGTTTGCGCGCGGGCAGCTTTGTTGGCAGGAACTTACTGACAGGGCCATACCCTTGGTCCTCCCATGTAAGAGGGCTTTTGGGTATGATCCTTAAAATTGCCGGAGATGATATTGTTTTGGAGGAATGTATGAAGGCGTTTGTTTTTGGCATCCTGATCCTGGCCGCCGCGGTGCTGGCGATTTTACCCATGGGTCTGGATTGGCGGGCGGATGTTTTGTCCTTTTTACGGGGGGCGGCGCCGGTCTTAGCCGTGTTTATAGGATTGGTCTCGGTTTTTATTGGCATAGCGGATATAAAAGACCGGGCGGAGGCAAAAAAAGAACAGGAAGCCGGGAAGAAAACCCCGGAGGCTTGAGGTATGGAAAAAACCCTGGTTATGTTGAAGCCCGGTGTTCTCCAGCGCCGTATCGTTGGGGAGGTATTAAGCCGTTTTGAACGGAAGGGGCTTAAAATCGTCGCTCTCCGCCTCCTCAATTTGGATCGGGCCGCGGTAGAAACCCATTACCGGGAGCATAAGGGGAAGGATTTTTACGAAAAACTCCTGGAATATACCCTTTCCGGTCCGGTGATCGCCCTGATTCTGGAGGGAGAAAACGCCATTGGTATGGTGCGTCGCCTGGTGGGGCCTACCGATGTCCGGGAATCCCTGCCCGGAACCATCCGGGGGGATTATGCCTGCCGGACCAGGCTCAATATCGTCCATGCCTCCGATTCCCCGGACAGCGCGGAGCGGGAAATAGCCCTTTTTTTTAAGCCCCAGGATATTGTTGAATGGAAGGATGAAAATGCCCCCTGGTTTTAGCCGGGGAAAAGGTAAGATTTGGAAAGAATGTTGAATACCCAGGATACAGCCGGCTTCTTACCCCAATGGGACCTTGCCGCCATTTACCCCTCCTTTGACGCGCCCCAATACCGGAGGGATGCGGCGGATTTAAAAGAAAAACTCCGCCTTCTGACAGAGCGTCTGGCAGATCCCCTTCCCGCCGGGATCTCCGCCGCGGGGGTCCTTTCCCTGATCCGTTCCTACGACGAAGCGGGGGATCTGGCGGAAAACCTCAAGGCCTACGCGGAGGCCCTCTATACCGCCGACACCCGGAACAGACGGGCCCTGGCGGAAATTAACGCCCTGGAGAAGGCGGCCTTGCCCCTGGGAAAAGCCGCGACCCTTTTCCGGATCCGCCTGGCGGAACAAAAGGACCGGATATTGTCTCTTCTTGACTCGGAATTAAAGCCCCACCGTTATTTTATAGCCCGGCTTTTGGAAGGGGCCGCCTACCAGATGACCCCGGAAATGGAGGGCCTGGCCCTGGACCTTTCCCGATCCGGGGGCGATGCCTGGGGCAGGCTTCATGAGGCGATTTCCTCCACCGCCTCCGGGCTCTGGGACGCCGCCACGGGGCAGCGGAAAACCGTCACCGCCCTCCGTAACCTGGCCCACAGCCCCGACCGTTCCCTGCGGGAACGGGCCTATTGGGCGGAATTAGCCGCCTGGAAGGAACAGGAAATTCCCCTGGCCGCGGCTTTGAACGGGGTCAAGGGGACCTCCCTTACCCTGGACAAAAAGCGGGGGTGGAACAGCCTGTTACAAAAATCCGCCTTTCAATCCCGGGTAAGTGAAAAAACCCTTTGTGCCCTGATCGCCGCCATAGAAAGTTCCCTGCCCCTCTTTCGCCGTTACCTCAAGGCCAAGGCGTCCCTCCTGGGCTTAAGGGCCTGCGCCTTCTACGACCTTTTTGCCCCGGTCAACCCGCCGGGCGCAACGGCCCGCCAATGGGCCTGGGAGGACGCGGCGGAATTTGTCGTCCGGGGCTTTGAAGCCTTTGACAAGGAAATGGGGGCTTTCGCCCGCCGCGCCCTTGCCCGCTCCTGGATAGACCCCCAAAGCCGGGAGGGAAAGGTGGGGGGAGCCTACTGTACCGGTTTTCCCCTGGCCGGGGAGTCCCGGATCCTCTGCAACTTTGAGGGCTCCTTTGATTCGGTAACCACCCTGGCCCATGAACTGGGCCACGCCTGGCATCACGAAGCGCTCCGGGGGCTGCCCCGAAGTCTCTCGGTTTATCCCATGACCCTGGCGGAAACCGCCAGTATCTTCGCCGAAACCATTATTTTTGAAGGGGCCCTGGAAAAAGCCGGGCCCGGCGAGCTGCCCGGACTCTTGGAGGGCAAACTCAAGGATAGCTGCCAGGTTATCGTGGATATTCTTTCCCGGTTTTATTTTGAGCAGGCCCTTTTTGAGCGCCGGGATCAGGGAGAGCTCCCCCCGGAAGAACTCTGCGCCCTGATGATCGAAGCCCAGCAAAAAACCTATGGGGAGGGCCTGGACGCGGATCTGCTCCACCCCTATATGTGGGCGGTAAAAAGCCACTATTACAGCCCTTCCCTGGCTTTTTATAATTATCCCTATGCCTTCGGCCTTCTTTTCTCCCTGGGGCTCTATGCCCGGGCCAGGGAAGAAGGCCCCGCCTTCGCCGCCGCCTACCGGGAATTGCTCCGCCTGACCGGCCGGGCTTCCGTGGAAGATGTTGCCCGTTCCGCCGGCTTTAACCCGGAAACAGAGGCCTTCTGGCAACAGGGGCTGGACCTGATCGAAAAACAGGTCGAAATTTTTGAAAAAACCGGAGGGAAAAATGAGTGGTAAAATCGCGATCATCGGTTCCGGCGCCTGGGGAACGGCCATGGCCAAGGTCCTGGCGGAAAAGGAAAACGAGGTTGTCCTCTGGTGCCTGGAAGAAGCCACCGCCGTTGAGATCAACACCCAGCGCCGGAACACCCGGTTTTTGCCCGGGGTGGAACTCCCCCCCCGTCTGCGGGGAGTAACGGATATGACCGAAGCCGCGGAGGGCGCGGAATTCCTCATTCTGGCTTCCCCCTCCCTCTACCTCCTGGACACGGTAAAAAAGATCCTGCCGGTTCATTCCGTCCGGGAGGGGGAGACCGCCATCGCGGTTATCACCAAGGGTTTCCTCCCTACCCCCAAGGGGCCCCGGCTTATCCTGGAGACCCTGGAGGATTATCTGCCCGGTTTTTACCGCCAGTCCCTGGTATATATCGCCGGCCCGAGCCATGCCGAGGAGGTTGCCCGGGGGAAGATCACCGGCCTTATCGCGGCCAGCGAAAACCCCAAAAATTCCATCCGGTTCCGGGACCTCCTCAGGTCCGGCCGGCTGTTGGTGTTCTCCTCCTTTGATGTCCGGGGGGTTCAGGTGGCGGCGGCGGCAAAAAACGTCATTGCCATAGCCTTCGGCATGTTGGACGCCCTGAAAACCGCCCCCCCGGAGAACGCCCATCCCCTGGGGGATATGTTCGGGGACGGGACTGAGTCTCTGCTCCTTGCCGCGGGGCTCAATGAAATACAGACCCTGGGCCGGGCCATGGGGGCCACCCATCCGGAAACCTTCACTTCCATCTCCGGGGTCGGGGACCTGGACGTTACCTGCCGTTCCATTTTCGGCCGGAACCGTCGCTTCGGCAGGGAAATCATCGAAAAAAACATCCTCAAACCCTTTTCCTGCCTGGACGAGCTTCTGGGCCGGATCGGAGAGATCGGGTATTTGCCCGAAGGGGTGGCCGCGGCAAAGTACGTTAACATCCTTTCGGAAAAATATAAACTCAAGATGCCCATATCCCTGGGGCTTTTTCACATCTTAAACCGGGAAACAGAACCCGATGAATTTTTAAAGGAATTTTTACGTGATTTGGGCTGAACCCGGAAACACCGGGCCCTTAAGCCCAAAAATCCATCCGTAAGGGGTGTATTGTATGTTAGATAAGCTTACTCAAAAAGTATCCGACGCCCTCCGTTTTATCTCCGGCAAGTCGACGATTAGTGAGAAAAACATAAGCGACGCGGTGGAAGCCATCAAAATGGCCCTCCTGGAAGCGGACGTAAACCTCCGGGTGGTACGCCGTTTTGTCAACGCCACCATGGAAGATGCCCAGGGTGAAAAGGTCCTCCGGTCCGTGGATCCGGGCCAGCAGTTTATCAAGATTGTCCACGATAAGATGGTTTCCTTTTTGGGGGATACCCGGCAGGATCTCCGGCTTAAGGGGCCCGATGCCCTCTCGTGTATCCTCATGCTGGGGCTCCAGGGTTCGGGAAAAACCACCAGTTCCGCCAAACTGGCCCTGCGGCTGAAAAAAGAGGGCCGCAAACCCCTCCTCCTGGCCTGCGACCTTATCCGCCCCGCGGCGGTGGAACAGCTCTCCATCCTGGGCAGCCAGATTGGGGTTCCCGTTTATAAGGAGGAGGGGGCCCGCGATCCGGTGGCGGTGTACCGGGGAGGGGTCAACTGGGCCCAAAAAAACCTGATCGACACCCTGATCATTGATACCACCGGCCGGCTCCAGATAGACGAACCCATGATGGAGGAACTCTCCCGGCTCAAAAAGGCCGCTGCCCCGGACGAACTCCTCCTGGTGGCGGACTCCATGACCGGTCAGTCCGCGGTGGACATCGCCAAGACCTTTGACGAAAAAATCGGCCTCTCCGGGGTAATCCTTACCAAATTCGACTCCGATACCCGGGGCGGGGCCGCGTTGTCCCTGAAAACCGTTACGGGCAAACCCCTCAAATTTGTGGGGATGGGGGAAAAACTCGAAGACCTGGAACCCTTCTACCCTGACCGCATTGCCGGCCGTATTTTGGGCATGGGGGATGTGGTCAGCCTGGTGGAAAAAGCCCAGGAGGTGATCGACCAAAAGGAAGCCCTGGCCCTGCAAAAAAAGATGGAAAAGGAGACCTTTACCCTGGAGGACTGGCTTGAACAGCTCCGGTCGGTAAAAAAAATGGGCTCCCTCCAATCTCTCCTGGAAATGGTCCCCGGCATGGCCGGCCAGGTGAAGGAAGAGGATATCAACCGGGAGGACCTCAAAAGCCAGGAGGCCATCCTGTCCTCCATGACCAGGAAGGAACGGGCCAATCACCTCATTATCGGCCCTTCCCGGCGCACCCGGATCGCCCGGGGCTCCGGTACTTCCGTGGCCGAAGTCGCCCGGCTCATCAAAAAATTTGAAAAAATGAAAACCATGATGAAAAAAATGTCCAAATTCAGCAAAAATCCCCAGGCGGCCCAAGCCATGATGTCCCGGATGCAAGGCGGAGGATTCCGTTAGTCTGTCCACAGACCGGCATTTTGCGCCTTACTGGCGGAATCCCCGCGGGGGAGCGGCAATTCCCCTTGCTCGCTAGCCTGTGGAATTCGCCTACAGAGCCCCCGGAGGGGTCTCTTCCGGCGAGGAATTCCAGAGACGCTCGCAGGGTAATTGCCGCTCCCCCGCGGGCATTAGCGGATAAGGAGCAAAATGCCGGTCTGCTTTACTAGGGGGAAGAGGCTGAGGATCGGGGGGCGCTGCCCCGCGTTTGGCAATTCCTCTTGCTCGCTAACCTGAAGAATTCGCCAAAAGAGCCCCCGGGGGGGTCTCTTTTGGCGAGGAATTCCGGAGACGCTCGCAGGGGAATTGCCGTTCCTTCGCGGGCTTTAGCGGATAAGGAGCAAAATGCCGGTCTGCTTTACTAGGGGGGAAGAGGCCGGGGATCGGGGGGCGCTGCCCCGCGTGTTGCCCTGTGGGGAGCGGCAATTCCCCATGCTCGCTAGCCTGTGGAATTCGCCTACAGAGCCCCCGGAGGGGTCTCTTCCGGCGAGGAATTCCAGAGACGCTCGCAGGGGAATTGCCGCTCCCCCGCGGGCATTAGCGGATAAGGAGCAAAATGCCGGTCTGCTTTACTAGGGGGAAG
>JAITBE010000148.1 GCA_031283755.1 Spirochaetaceae bacterium | reverse complement strand
CGGCTGGCCCTGCGGAACCTGGCGCGGCACAAGGTCAAGACCATCCTCACCTGCGCGGCGATCATGGTGAGCGTTACGGTCTATATCTGGATGGACAGTTGGCTGGGCGGCGTATTTTTGGAATCCCGCCGGAACATCATCAACTACGAAATCGGCGCGGCGAAGCTGCAGACCAAACTGTACTTCGACAAGAAGGACGATATGCCCAGCTACGAAACTTTTACGGGCTGGGAAGACTACGCCGCGGTCCTGGACGAGGCGGGTTACAACGCCGCGCCCCGTTACGCCTTTTCGGGGACCATGTACTCCCTTACCGGTTCCGCGCCCCTGGTGCTTTACGCCTGCGACCCCGCGGCGGAGGCGCGGACCCTGGCCTATACGGAGTACATAGAACTGGGGCGCTACATCAAAAACGGCGAGTTCGGCATTGCCCTGGGTATGATGACCGCGGACAAGCTCAAGGTGGGGGTCCCCACCCGGCCCGCGCCGGCGGAGCTGGAGGAGATCGTCGCCGCGGTCCGCGCCGCGGGCTTTGGCCCCGCTGACGAGGCCTTTATCCGCTCCTGCTACGCGCCCATGGAAGCCAAGGCCCAACTGATGGAAACCAGGGAATACGCCGAGGAACGGGCCAAAGACCGGATGATCCTGAAACGGGACCTTTCCCGCTCCGACCTGGAAAAGCTCTGGAACCTTGTGGATACCACGGGCCGCAACGACGTGCGGGTTTCCACGGTCATCGATTACAAAATGGCCCCGGATTCGATCCGCCGGGACAAGTGGGACGCGGACCTCTGGCCCCTGCTTAACGCGGAGGAACGGCGGATTGTGGGCGCGGCCTACGAATACGACGAACTTACCGGCGCGTACCTCCTGGCCGGGGAAGACCCGGCGAATCAGGACGCGGTCCTGGCGGCTATGATCCGCGTGGATTTTTCCGGCGCGATCCGCCACGTAAACCAGGTGATCGACGCCAAGGTGGTGGGCCTGGTGAACTCCCCGGACCCGGTTACCAACTTCAACATCGGCTACATGCCCCTGGACGTGCTGCAGGGCGAGGCGGGGATGATGCTGGAGGGCCGGATCACGGAACTCCTCATCCGGGACAAGGCCCTGGGCCCGGCGGACATGACAAGCAAAACCGAAACAAAAGAGGCCCTCCGCGCCGCCCTGGACTCAGGTCTCGCGGAGCGGGGGCTCAGCCTTCCCGGTGAACTGGACGTGTTTTTCTGGACGGATTATATGAAAGACTATCTGGGCTTCGAGGCATCGGAATCGGGGTCCACAAAAATCTTTTCCATCCTGCTCTTTCTCCTGGCCTTCATCGGCATTTCCAACACCATGCTCCTGGCCATTCTGGAACGGACCCGGGAAATCGGCATGATGCGGGCCCTGGGCCTAACAAACGGCCAGTTGATCTTCACCTATATGATCGAGGCGGGCTTCTTGGGGCTTATCGGCTCCGCGCTGGGCGTCGCCATCGGCTGCCTCCTCAACATCCCCATGGTCAAGTACGGCGTGGACTTTTCGGAAATGATGGAACAGGTGGAGGGCACCATGGGCTACCGCGTTGCGGGCAACTTCCGGGGAACCTGGAAACTGGACACCATCATCGGCAGCGGCGCGGCGGCCACGGTCCTGGCCTCCCTTATGGCTCTGCTCCCCGCCCGCCGGGCCACGAAGATGGAGATCACGGAAAGTTTGAGGTTTGAGTGAGATGAGATTGTTTCAAAGACTGATTTTTTTGAACCGTTCCGGCTTATTTTCGGACGTAGATTATATCGCCCGGATACCTGGCGACCGTTTCATCGGCGGTAAGAAAGGTGATTTTTTCTGTCCGCGCTTGCGCGATCAGGATACGGTCAAAGGGATCTTTATGGATGGGCGGAAGGCGGCCGGCAGTCAGGGTATGACTTCCGGTAATAACAAGTTCCCTGTATCCATGGTCCAAAAAACCGCGGTAGATCGCCTGAGGGTCAACCTGAAAATCGGGACGGTTCAATCCTTTTTTGATGACAATTTCCCATATACTTGCCGGGCTGAACAGCAGCGTGTTGTTTTCAGCGGCTATATAGGGAAGCGCCTCTTTCGGCACCATTCCGGTGGCGGCCCAGATAAGTATGTGGGTGTCCAAAAGCAGCGTCACGAGTTTCCCGTAAAAAGCGAGCTTATTTCTTCCTGCCCCATCGTATCAAAGTCCGCCGGAACGGAGACGCGGCCTTTCAAAAACCCAATGCGTGTTGTGGAACAGCCCGCCGCCGTTTTTTCGGCCTCTGGCGGCGCGGTTTTTTCCGGGGGATTTACCCGGATGAGGTTACGGCGTTCCATGTCCTCCAGGAGGCCAAGGGCGTCTGAATCAATAAGGTCAACGGTTAAAGTCATAGTTGCTCCATAGTTATGGTTATAGCGCAAAAAAGAGCGGCGTAAAAGAGAGCGGGATTAGGAGGTTTTTATGAGCGTTAATTATAAACGAGGCGGCACAGGGGCCCTTATCACCATCGCCTTCAGGAACATTTTCCGCAATCTCAGGCGGACCATGTTCTGCGTGGCGGCGGTGGGGATCGCGGTGTTTTTCATCGTGTTTTATTCGTCCCTTATCGACGGGCTGTTGAAGGGTATGCACGAGGTGGTGCAGATCTTCGAGCTGGGGCATGTGCGGGCGGTATCGGCCCAGTACGAGGCGGAAAGCGAGTACAGTCCCGTCCAGTACCCGGTGGCGGAGGGGAAAAGCCTCGACGCGGTCATGGGGCGGATAAAAAAAATCCCCGGTGTGCGGGCGGTGTTCCCCCGGATCTCCGCCTACGCCACCCTGCAGGAAAGCCTCGTAAAACACGCGGCGCTTTGGGGCATGAACATGACGGAGGAGACCGCGGTGAACCACTTCAACCTTACCAACCGGGATGACGGCCTTCTGGAAGGTCACTGGCCCGCGCCGGACAGTAACGAGTGCGCCATAGGGCTCCGTTTCGCGGAAAAGGCGGGCCTTAACATCGGCGACCGGATCCCCCTTAAAACCGTGTCGGCCCAGTTCTCCGACAAGATGTGGGCCCCGGTGGTCAGCGGGATCTACTACTTCGAGTACGCCAAGGCCGACGCGGAAACCATCATCGTGGACTTTAGCCGCCTCCAGCGCCTCCTCGTGCTGGACGACGCGGCCCAGCAGATCATCGTCTACGCGGATTCGGAGGAACAGAGCGGCCGTATAGCCGCGGAGATGGAAAAGATATTTGGGCCGGATGACGTGGTGACCGAATGGCGGGATCAGTACTGGATCGTCATGATGGATATGTACGAACCCATCTTCTATGTGATCTACCTGGTCTTCCTCGTGGTGGCGTGCCTGCTCATCGTCAACACGATTACCATGATCATCCACGAGCGAATCAAGGAAATCGGTATGATGGGGAGCCTGGGCATGACCCGGGCCGAGATCGTGCGGGTTTTCTTTTTCGAGTCGGTATTCCTCGCCATGGCCGGCGCTACCGCGGGGGTGATCCTCGGCGGCATCGCCACCGGCATAGGCCAGTTTTTCCCCCTGCGCCTCTCCGCCTTTTACGGTGAAAGCACCTTCGCGGAAATGCCCATGGCCAACGCCCTTTTCTTTGAGTTCAGTTTTGTCAATCTGCTGCGGAGCTGGCTTATGGGCGTGCTGGTGGCGTCGCTCTTTACCCTGTTCCCCAGCCTGAAAAGCGCCTTTGTGGAACCGGTGGAAGCGCTAAGACGATAGTGAAGAGTGATTAATGAGGGGTATTTTAACTCTTAATTGCTAATTACTAATTTTTTTGGAGGTTTATGATGAAGACGAAAGTAATGGTGTTCACGGTTTTGTTTGTTGTGCTGGCGGTCTCATTCGCTTACAGTCAGACACCATCGGCGGCGGAATTGCTGCGGCGGGTAGACGATAACGAGGTTTACACTACCATTGAATACGAAGGGGAGATGATCATTGAGTATCAAAATCGGCGTTATGTTAAGACCATGAAGGCCTGGGCCCGGGAGAATACCGACAGCTTTAGTGAGTTCACTAATCCTGAAGATCGGGGAACCAAGTACCTCAAAAGAGGAGGGCGTCTCTATGTGTATTCCCCGGATACCGAAGAGGTGATGCTTATCTCGGGACACATGCTCAAGGAAAGCATGATGGGGTCGGATCTTTCCTATGAGGATACCATTGATAATGAAAAACTATCGGCCCGGTATAATCCGGTTCTTGCGGGGTCAGAAATCCGGAATAACCGGGATTGTTGGGTCCTGGATTTAAGCGCGAAAAAGAAGAGTGAAAGTTACCCAAAACAGAAACTTTGGATAGACAAAGAGAATGGGGACTGCCTTTATTATGAGCTTTTTGCCCTTTCCGGGGTAAAACTTAAGGAATACAACCTGAAAAGGATTGAAACTATCGGTGGACGTCGTTTTCCCGTGGAAACGGAGATTCGGGATCTCCTGCGCCGGGGCAGCAAAACGACCTTGGTACTGAAAAATATCATCCTGGATCAGCCCATCCCCGATTCGGTCTTCAGTACCAGAAATTTGGAACGGTAGGAAAAGCAAGGAGAGACAATACTATGAAAAGAAAAAGTTGGATTTTTAGCTTGTTTTTGGGGATGATTCTGCTATCCTCAGGGACAGAGCTGCTTGCGGAGGGATTTACCCTTTCGGGTATTTTGGACAGTAAGGTGAGTTTTCAGGGTAGTACAGAGGGCTCGACACCCTTTTTATTCGGCTGGGAGGAATATGCAAATCTGCGGCTTCAGACAAAAATTGGGGACAGAGCTGATTTTTATGGCGCCTTCAATCTTATTGCCGCTGCCGGCAGTTCCGCCATAGCCGCCGGTGGTTTTTCCGGTACAGCTTCAAACCCCTTCTCTGCTTCTACTTCTATTGCAGGAGATAATTATGTTGCCGCCATGGAACTGGAACGGCTCTATATGCGGCTAAAAGGCGAATATCTTGATGTCGATACGGGACTCATGCGTCTTGGGTTTGGTTTTGGTCAGGTCTTTAGTCCGTCTGATTTTCTGAATCTCCGGAATCCCCTCTTCCCTGACGCCCGACCCCGAGCCGTCCTTGGGGCAGCCGCTTCCGTCTATCCTGAGGATACCATTAAGCTCCTCGCCTTTACCACCGCTCCAAAAAATCCCTTTAACGCCAATGGCAAGGGGTTTCTCATGGGAATCTCCGGGGATAAACATTGGGATTTAGCAAGTGTTCAGGTTTTATATAGCTTTGAATCTCCCCAGAACACCTCTGAATATGGAATCCACCGTGCCGGTTTATCTTTTAAGGCGGATATGGAATTGGGCTTTATCGTGGATCTGCTTTATAGATATAATCATGAAGCCCATACCGATATAGACGGACTTTCTCTAAGCACCGGATTTGACTATTCTTTTTTTAATGGAAATTTTTATGTCTTGACCGAATACCTCTACAGTGGGGCCGCATCGTCCACGGCAAAAAGCATTGAAAACCAAACCGGATTTTCAAACCGGAACTACCTTTGCAGTACCTTTCTTTATCGTTTTAGTGATTATACCCAGATAAACCTTACCATCCTTTTAGGTTTAGATGATATATCATTTTCGCCGTCCCTTACCCTGGATCATGACCTTTCTCAAGGGATAACCCTCAGTTTGACCGGCCGTGTCCCTTTGGATCGAGATGTTTTTACCGGAAATGGCCTTCGGGGAGAATTGGGTCCACAAATGACCGGGACTAACGGATTGGTTACTGCCAAGGTCAGACTACGGTTCTAAGGGACACAATGGGGACAGAGCTCAAAAAATTTTTTTAGCTATGGAAAAAGCTAACAAAAGCCCTCTTTTTCCCTTAAATTCAAGGGAACATTTCCGAGAATTAAACCTTGGGGATGCCTCTAGGGGTTCAAAATATGGCATTTTACACCTATTTTAATTGATAAAACGATTTTTTTTGTGTATACTTAATTCAATTATTTCTTTAATTTTCAGAGTTTTAAGGGTTAGGAATTTGTTGACTTGTATTAAGGGTTCATATTTCGCCTTATTTATGGTATATTGACAGAATACTGTCGTCAAAATGGATAATTATCGCGTAAAATCGGTAAAGTTTCAGTATGAATTTATAGGAAATGTTTTTTAAGAAGGAGATGGCATGGGTGATAATGGTGTTGTTTATATTGAGTTAGCGGACGGTCTCAAACGGGTGATGGGAAATACTAAACTCTATGTAAAATTGCTGAACAAA